>CAZMTY010000003.1:0-81150 GCA_964569595.1 uncultured Muribaculaceae bacterium | reverse complement strand
TCGGTCTCGCCCATAGGGTTTTGCGGCCGCCAAGACGGTTTAAAGGGTTGTATCACGCTCAGTTTGAGTCTGATACAGCCCTTTATAAATATCTTTCGCTTGGCGACCTCCGGGCGCGGGCCCTTCGGGCAGGTGCTACTAATTGCCGGCAGCACATTGACCGTTGCTTTATTCCTCTATCTTCTTTAAATTTGTCGGTTCTGCTCGTCTGTACGCGCAAAGCAGGGCGCGTGCGTGGCAAAGCGAGGGACCAGAATACAGGAAAAACCTTGATTGTTAAATAATTGTATATATGAATAAGAAAGTACTCTTGATGATTTTAGACGGTTGGGGCGAGGGAAGGCATGACAGCTCCAACGCAATCTTCACCCAGGGCGCACCCTTTATCGACAGCCTCAGGGCGAAGTATCCCATGTCCCATCTTCAGGCCTGCGGTGAGTATGTGGGCCTGCCCGACGGTCAGATGGGCAACTCGGAAGTCGGCCACATGAACCTCGGAGCCGGCAGGGTGGTATATCAGGACCTGGTAAAGATAAATATGGCCTGTCGGGAGCACAGGCTGCTCGATAACAAAGAGATAAGGGCTGTGTATGACTACGTGAAGAAGTCTGGCTGCAAGCTGCACTTCATGGGGCTCTGCTCCCATGGCGGCGTGCATTCCAGCCTGGACCATCTCTATGAGTTCCTTGCCGAAGCGCAGAAGGAGGGACTCGACAAGGTGTATGTCCACTGCTTTATGGACGGTCGCGACACCGACCCCCACAGCGGAATAGGCTATATACGCGAACTCGAGGAAAAGATGTCGCAGACCACCGGAAAGATTGCGAGCGTCTGCGGGCGCTTCTATGCCATGGACCGCGACAAGCGCTGGAACCGCGTGAAAGAGGCTTACGACATGCTCGTGGAAGGAAAGGGCGTCAGCTGTGAAAGCGCCGTCGAGGCCATGCAGGCTTCCTACGATGCGGATGTTACCGATGAGTTCGTCAAGCCCTGCGTCATAACGGAGAACGGAAAGCCCGTGGCCCTCGTGGAGAAGGATGACGCCGTGATTTTCTACAATTTCCGCAACGACCGCGCCCGTGAGCTCACCGCCGTGCTGACCCAGCAGGATATGGACGAGGAGGGAATGCACACCCTGCCCCTCTACTACTGCTGCATGACCCCCTATGACGCCTCGTTCACCGGACTCCATATACTTTTCGACAAGGAAGAGATACACGACACCCTCGGCGAGACGATTTCCAAGGCTGGAAAGAACCAGTTGCGCATAGCGGAGACCGAGAAATACGCACACGTTACCTTCTTCTTCAACGGCGGTCGCGAGCTGCCCTTCGAGAATGAGGACCGCATCCTCGTGAATTCTCCCAAGGTTGCGACCTACGATCTGCAGCCCGAGATGAGTGCGGTGGAGGTTACGGACAAGCTGCTCGCCGCCCTGCGCTCGGAGAAGGAGGATTTGATTATCCTGAATTTCGCCAACGGCGACATGGTAGGCCACACCGGAGTATACAAGGCCATCTGCAACGCTGTAGGCTGTATCGACGGCTGTGTGGAGGCTGTGGTGACTACGGCCCTTGCCCACGATTACGTGGTGCTTCTGACCGCCGACCACGGCAATGCCGACCACGCCGTGAACGAAGACGGTACTCCCAATACGGCACATTCCCTCAACCCCGTGCAGTTCATCGTGATAGGCGCAGGCGACGAGGTGAAGACCGTCAAGGACGGCGCCCTGTGTAACGTGGCTCCTACCATTCTCAAACTCATGGGTATTCCCCAGCCGGCAGCAATGACGGCCGAGCCGCTGATATAATGCGCAGTTTCGTTATACTTCTGGCACTTCTGGCCTGTCCGCTGACGGCAGGAGCCCAGCGTCTGCTCTGGGACGTGGATTTCAGATTCGGCTTTGACAACCGCGAGTATGCCTCCATGAGCAGCGGTTACGATTCGGAAACCCTGTTCGGAGCATACCTGGCCCCGAAAGTCGGTCTTGGCTTCGGCAAGGGACATTCAGTCTTTGCCGGAGCCGATATCTATAAGTTCTTCGGGCAGGAAGAGCCCTACCTGGAGTACGATGTGCTGCTTTATTACCAGTACGACAGCAGGCGTTTCCAAGCCAATGCCGGAGCGTTTCCGCGCAGGCGCATGGAGGGCTATTATCCCGAAGCCTTCATGGACACGAGGCTCTTTTTCGATGGCAATTTCGAGGGGGCGCTGCTGCGTTATAAAGCGAGGTGGCTCAGGGCGGAACTCATAGCCGACTGGTCGGGACGTATAGCGGAGAATACCAGGGAGAAGTTTTCTGTGTATTCTTTCGGGGAATTCGGTGCTTCGTGGCTCAATCTGTCCTACAGTTTCATGATGACCCATTACGCCAACAGTTATTCCGTCGCCGGAGTGGTGGACAATGTGTGGGTATATCCCCATATAGGCTCCGACCTGTCCCGCTTCCTGCCGCGGAGAATGGGCCTGGACCTGCGCGCTGGCTGGATACAGACTTTCCAGAACGACAGGAGGCTCGGTGAGGGCTATGTGCTGCCGGGCGGTTTTCAGGGAGAGCTCACGCTTAAATACCGGGGCTTCGCCGTCCGCAACACCATATATCTCGGGGACAATCTCATGCCCTTCTGGGACCATACGGACGACCTTGGCCTGAGCTATGGCGCCAATCTCTATTACGGCGACCCTTTCTATTCCACGGAAAGCGGGCTGTACGACCGTCTGGAACTGTCATACAGTTATGATTTCGGGAATCTGATGAGTGTCAAGCTGGCTTCGGTACATCATTACGACGGGCTGGACTGGGGATGGCAACAGTTGGTATATCTCACCGTCAATCTCAACAATCTCCCGTCTTCCCACGGCAAACCCTCAGGCAACGGCCACAGGAGGTGGCGCAGGTAGCCGGACTTCGTTCAGAACACCCATTTTATTCCTGCGCAGGGCCTGCACCAAAAACCTTTTGAGCTGCCGAAGTCGTAGGACAGTTCCACTTCTCCGCCTATGTTGAGGTTCTCGCAGCCGAAGAGCCCGCCTATGTTGTACCATAGCTGGGGCTCGGTGATGAAGACGCATTGCGAGGTCTCGGGCTCGATTTCTCCCTGGTGTCCGGCATAGAGGCTGTGTTCTTCCCACCAGAAGTCGGCGAAGCCGGTGAATGTCAGTCCGGTCAGTCCGAAAAGATTGCGCATGGTCCATGCGGCCGTCAGCTGCATGGGAATACGGCTGCGGACTCCCTGAGTGCCGTAGCTTATGTATTTATACAGTACTTTGAGGTTCAGGGTGTTGTTGTAGTCCTTGCTGTGGAGGAACCAGTCGGCTCCTATGAGGAAGGCGTTGTTGATAGTATAGCTGCTGTAGACTCCGCCGTCGTACTCGATATGCAGGCTCAGCGGGGCCAGCGCGCTTTCCTGCCAGAAATTCAGGCAGCGGGCAATCTCGAGGTAGGTGCCGCTCGGGGAGATTACCTGGCCCTCGTCGTTTTTGTAGTTGAAATCGTGGTCAATGAAGAAGAAGGTGTTTCCCCATTTGTCAGCGTAGAAGCCTTCGAGCGTGGTGGTCACGTGCTGCCTGTCGGGGCCGAAGTCGTAAAGAATCTGAAGGTTGGTCTGAGCCTTGAGTGAAGTGCCGAAAAGAAGCAGTGACGCGGTGGCGGTGCAGCAAAGGAGTGTTTTGTTCATTCTCATATCCGTTGGTCCTATAGCAAGCAAAACGCAAAGATATAAAACAAATCGTTGAGTCAAATCCCCTTTCCTGAGCCAAAAACTTTCACCCACGCTGACAAAAAACCAAAACTGTTCCTAACTTTGCAGCGATATGAAGCAGAAGCAAGTGAAGGGCCGCAAGTCTGGCGGCCGCAAGAAGCCCGTAAACAAGGTATTATGCGAGGTGACGGGAAGGGTCCAGATGACTGGCGAAGGCTATATCTTCGTCATCCCCGAAGGAGAAGAAAACGATGTATTTGTCAAGGCCTCAAAGACCAGGCATGCCCTGGACGGCGATATAGTCAGGGTGGCTGTAACCCGGGAGAAGCCGGCCAAGGAGAAAGGAAGGGAAAAACGCCGCGAAGGAGAGGTGATACGCATACTGGAGCGTTCACAGAAGCCCTTTGTCGGCATTCTCCATTCGGTGGGGAACCAGGCCTGGGTGCTTATGCAGAGCCGCTCCATGCCCTACGACATAGCGGTAGACCCGGCAGTAGCCGCCGAAATGGGCGCTAAGTCCGGCATGAAGGTATCGGCAGTGGTGGATGACTGGCGCAAGGGAGAAAGGGAACCCCGCGGCCATATAGTGGACGTGCTCGGAGAACCCGGACTCAACGACACGGAGATGCACGCCATACTCGCCGAGTTCAATCTGCCTTATCGCTTCAGTCCCGAAGTCGAGAAAGCGGCGGAGGAAATCCCCGACACCATAGGCCCCTCAGACCTCAAGGGACGCAAGGATTTCCGCAATGTGCTCACCTTCACCATAGACCCCCCGGATGCCAAGGATTTCGACGATGCCCTGTCCTTCGAGCGTCTGGACAACGGCAACTACCGCATAGGCGTACACATAGCCGACGTTTCATATTACGTGGAGCCGGGCAGCATAATCGACAAGGAAGCCCGCAACAGGGGCACTTCAGTATATTTGGTGGACCGCACCGTGCCCATGCTCCCGGAAAAACTCAGCAACAATCTCTGCTCCCTGCGTCCGGACGAGGACAAACTCGTATTCTCGGCCGTATTCGAAATGACTCCCGGGGCCGAAGTGCTCTCGAGCTGGATAGGCAGGGCGGTGATACATTCCGACCGCCGTCTGGACTACGACGGGGCCCAGGCCATGATTGAGGCCGACAGCGTTCCCGAATCCGACCATGTCGCCGGGGCAATACGCGAACTCAACAGGCTGGCCGTTATCATGAGGGAGGAGGACCGCAAGAAGGGCGCAATCGACTTCGACCGTCCCGAGATGAAGGTGCTTGTGGACGAAAACGGCAAGCCGGTGGAGGTCTACAAGAAGGTCTCGAAGGATGCCAACTGGCTGATAGAGGAGTTTATGCTTCTCGCGAACAGGACGGTGGCAGAGTATGTGGCGACCAACGGAAAGATGAACGGCGTGCCCGCCAAAAAGGAAAGAACCTTTGTCTATCGTATACATGGAGAGCCTAACGAGGTGAAGCTGGAGGGCCTGCGGGTATTCGCAAAGGGTTTCGGCTACAGGGTGGAGAGCAATGTACACGGACGCGCGGTTGCCCGTGAACTCAACCGCCTCCTGGAGGCCGCCAAGGGCAAGCCCGAATATTCTGCCCTCGAAAATCTCGCGTTGAGGTCCATGGCCAAGGCCATATACAGCACCGACAATATAGGTCATTTCGGCCTGGCCTTCGGTTTTTACACCCATTTCACTTCGCCTATACGCCGTTATCCCGACCTCATGGTGCACCGTCTGCTGGCCAATTACCTCGCCGGAGGTGGCAGTCCGAGGAAGGATGTGTACGAGGAGGAGTGCCAGCATGCTTCCGAGAGGGAGATGGTTGCAGCCGATGCCGAGCGTACATCGGTTAAATACAAGCTCGTGGAGTTCATGCAGGACAAGGTAGGCCAGGAATTTGACGGCAGCGTTTCCGGCATTACCGAATGGGGGATGTACGTGGAGATAGAGCCGACCAAGATAGAAGGCATGGTGTCGCTTCGCGAGATAAAGTCCGATTTCTTTGAATTCGACGAGCCACGCTACCGGCTTGTGGGACGCCGCACTCGCAAGATTTTCCGTCTTGGCGACAAGGTGCGCATCAGAGTGACAGGCGCGAATCTCGAACAGCGCCTTCTCGACTACGAACTTGTCGAAGAGCTCATCTGAACTTCTTGTCCTTTTCCAGTAGGCCCAGATAGGAGTTGTAACGCTCCGGGCTTATCTCTCCCGTGTCCACCGCTGCCTTGACCGCACAGTCGGGTTCATGGGTGTGGGTGCAGGGGACGAAGCGGCAGTTGTCGGCCACCCTCAGCATTTCGGGGAAATAACGGTAAATTTCCTCCCTCTCCACGTCCACGAGACCGAAACCGCGCAGTCCCGGGGCATCTATGACATAGCCCATGCCTCCGTTTTCTGACGCTTCCCGTTCTCCCGGCCCCTCCGCGCCGCCTTTTTCCTGCGGCCCCTGCCCGGCGCTCCCGATTGAAGCGGTGTGGATGCGGTACATTTCGTAGAGCGAAGTCGTGTGTCTGCCCTGCAGATGTGACTGGGAAATAGGGGCTATTTTGGGGTTCAGCGTGGGGTCTATTGCCTTGATGAGGCTGGACTTGCCCACTCCCGATTCTCCGGTGAACAGGCTGAGCGCGGAGGCGCAGACCTGCCTGAGTTCGTCTATGCCCTCGCCCGTGACTGCCGAAGTCTCGATAACCCTGTATCCGGCAGAGCGGTAGATTTTCAGGAAATTTTCTATCTCCTCCGGCACAAATTCGCGGTACATGTCCACCTTGTTGAGGAGGATTACCGGTCTGATGCCGTAGACTTCGCAGGTTACGAGTATCCTGTCGAGGAAGGGCAGTTTGATTTCCGGGAAATACAGGCTCACCGCTATCAGCACCTGGTCGAGATTGGCCGCAATCACGTGGGCCTGGCGCGAGAGATTGGTGGCTTTGCGTATAAGATAATTTTTCCGGGGGAGTATCTCCGTGATAATTGCAGGTTCGCTTTCGTCGGCCCGTCCGTCCATGCTGTAGCGCACCCTGTCACCGACCGCCACGGGATTGGTGGCGCTGCCCTTGGTCAGCCTCGTCCTGCCCCTCAGCACAGCGGGAAAGTGTTCCCATTCGGGCAGACGGCTGAGCATGAAGTGACTGCCGGCGTTCCTGACCACCGTAGCCTCTCCCTGATGTCTGTCTTCCTGAACTGCCATAGACTCCTCCTGTTTCCCCTCCGGCCTTTATTTGGCCCTCCCGATTAACTTTTCCGCAAAGGCGTCCAATATCCCCACGGCCCGGGGCTCGAGTCCGCAGGTGCTTACCGCATCCATGGCCCTGCCGGTGAAGCGGGCGATTTCAGCCTTGGCATCTTCGTCCACGCCGAGCTTCCTGTAGAATTGCATCACGGCGTCTATCTTCGCCTTCTTCTGCCCGGCGTTTTCCGCCGGCATTCCGAAGGCCTGCAGGAAGGCTTCCTTGTCCGCTGTCTTTTCGAGGGTGCGGACGGTCAGCCAGCTCTTCTTGCTGTTCACGATGTCCCCGCCTATGGGCTTGCCGAACACCTTTTCGTCGCCGAAGGCATCGAGGTAGTCGTCCGCTATCTGGAAGGCCATGCCGAGTTCGTAGCCGTAGCGGTACAGGGCCTCGCATATCCCTTCAGGGGCACCGGCTATCAGGGCCCCCATTTTGGCCGAGCAGGCGATCAGCACCGCGGTTTTCAGTCCTATCATGGTGTTGTAGCTCTCCATGCTCACCTCGCGTTCGCGCTCGAAGTCCATGTCGTACTGCTGGCCCTCGCACACCTCCACCGTGGTTTTGGAAAACAGTTCCACGACCTTGGCGGCCACGGCGGCCGGAGCCTTGAATATGCGCTGGTAGGCGTCAATCAGCATTACGTCGCCGGAGAGTATGGCCGTGCTCTCGTCCCACTTCTTCCAAACCGTCGGGACACCCCTTCTGAGGGGGGAGCGGTCCATGATGTCGTCGTGCATCAGGGTGAAGGAATGGAAGACCTCGAGGGCGGCGGCCGGAGCGAGAATCTCCTCGCTGAAACTGTCGGAGAAAAACGACCAGGCAGTCAGACATAATCTCGGGCGTATGCGCTTGCCGCCTATTTCTATCATGTACCTGAGGGGGTCATACAGCCCGGAAGGCCGGTCGCTGAAACTGATCTTTTCGAACATCTCCTTCAGCTGGGCATCGATACGGTTTTCTGTAATCATATTCCGCGAATATACTAATTTTGCGCTCATGAAAATCATATTCGCGACCGCCAACGCCGGCAAGCTCCGTGAAGCAGCCGGCATACTCGGGGAGGGCTTTGAGCTGCTTTCGCCCGCTGAACTGGGTGTGGATGCCGATGTGGAGGAGAACGGCGCCACTCTCGAAGAAAATTCCCTCATCAAGGCCCGCCATCTGTATGCCCTGACGGGCTACGACTGCTTTGCCGACGATACGGGGCTCGAGGTGGATGCCCTCGGAGGCGCTCCCGGAGTCCACACGGCCCGCTATGCAGGTGAGGCCCACGACAGTTCCGCAAACATGGCCAAACTGCTCGCGGAACTCGATGCTCTCGGTCCGGATGCACCCAGAACGGCCCGTTTCCGTACTGTGGTCACGCTGATAATCGGGGGAGAACCGCACAGGTTCGAAGGCCGTTTGGAAGGCAGTATAGCGAGGCGGCGCAGCGGGGCCGGCGGCTTCGGCTATGACCCCGTCTTCATCCCCGAAGGCGGCCCGGAAACCCTTGCGGAAATCAGCGCGGAAGCGAAGAATGCCATTTCTCACCGTGGCAAGGCCCTGAGGGCTATGGCTGCCTTTCTTTCCAGATATACACCCGGTCGCCCCGACGCAGCTTCCTGTCAGGACAAATCTCAGGATTGACGGGAACGGAGCAGCTCACCCCTTTCCCGGCCATCCCGGCATCCTCTAACTCTACGCGGAGTTCCGTCGCATCGAATTCAACGACTCCGGTAGTGGCGCCCGTGACCATGAGCCTGTCGCCTTTGTGCAGGGGCTCGGATTCCACCGTGATTTCCGCCACCCCTATCCTGTCGAACCAGTTGGTGATTTTCCCACAGTAGACCTTGGTGCGCGTAGCCTGGGAGCCGTAGACCTCGCTCCACTGTCCGAGTTGCGCCCCCTGATAATAGCCGTCCCAGAAGCCGCGGTTGAACACCTCGGCGAGTTCTTGCTTGAGTGCGGCCGCGAGTTCGGGGCTGTAGGTGCCGGAACAAACCGCCTCGGCGGCCCTGCTGTAGCATGAAGAACATTTCTTCACATACTCCGCGGGCCGTGCCCGTCCTTCAATCTTGAATACCTTGACGCCGCTGTCTATGATTTTGTCCATGAACTCTATGGTACACAAATCTTTGGGCGACATGATGTACTGATTGTCTATTTCGAGCCTGTTCCCGGTTTCAAGGTCTGTCACTTCATAGCCCCTGCGGCATATCTGGTAGCAGGTGCCCCGGTTGGCTGAAGTTCCGTAACTGTGGAGCGAGAGATAGCATTTTCCGCTGACCGCCATGCAGAGTGCCCCGTGGGCGAACATCTCTATGCGCACGGGTTTGCCTGAAGGTCCGCAGATATGTCTTTGTTCTATGTCCCGGCTTATCTGCCTGACCTGGTCAAGATTCAGTTCCCGGGCCAGCACCACCACGTCGGCGTATTTCGAGTAGAATTCGAGGGCCACGGAATTTGAAATCGAGAGCTGGGTGGAGATATGCACCTCGAGCCCGGTCCTGCAGCAGTATTCAATAACGGCCATGTCCGAGGCGATGACGGCATCCACCCCCGCCGCTTTGGCCGCATCGAGGACTGTGCGCATTTCCCCGAGTTCCTCCTGGTACATCACTATGTTCATGGTCAGGTAGCAGCGTATGCCCGCGGAATGACAGATGTCAGCGACTTCGGCGAGGTCTTCCACCCGGAAATTTGCGGCCGAGTGGCTGCGCATGTTCAGTTTGCCCACTCCGAAATATACCGAGTCGGCCCCGCCCTGGATTGCGGCCCGCAGACATTCGAAGTTGCCGGCCGGGGCCATTATTTCAAGTTCCGTTCTTTGTGGTCTTTTCATCGTTTCTCGCTTTTGGTCCTTTCCGGGGCTTGCAGGCAGTCCCGCCGCGAACAAGGACAATTCAAGGTCGTTTGGAAAATCAAACATACAGGTCCCTCAGAACCTGCAGGGAGCGTACATTTATCCTTTCGCCGCTGTGGTATTCGAGATATTTCAGCAGTGCCGAGACTATCCCGTTGCGGGCTGCCCCGCTCAGAGGAGTCATCATGCAGCCGTTGAAATCTGCGTTGACGAGCTTCTCGATTTCATCCGCGTACACCCCCGAAAAGGGTTTCAGCTCGGCGGCGGTCGGCGAAAAGCCCATCTCGGCGGCGAGCTCGATCAGAAAGCGCAGGTGGAAATTGGAGAAGTCGTTTTCGAGCGCATCGAGGGTGAGTATGGAGCGCCGGCACCAGTCGAAAAGCCCGTCTTCGGTGTCTCCCTCGTGGACGGTACGGTACAGCACCTCACTCATGAACATGCTCATGGTGTTCTTGTGGATATTGGAGCGTATGCCGTTGAGGCTGAAAGCCGCCGTCACATCGCGCAGTCTCCAGAGTGAGGAACGGGTATTCTCAACCACCGTGGCTTCGAGAATGCCCAGCGGCTGGAACAGGGCCGTGCCGGAGGATTTGGACACCGAAGTGAGGAAACCCCTGCGTCCCCAGCGCGGACTCAGGCAGTGCAGCACGAGGGAGGTCTCCCGGATTTTGGTATAGTGCAGGACTATGAGTTCGGAGCCCGACAACATCAGTATTTTGCTATCCTCGGACTCGCGAGGGCTTCGCGCAGGGTATCGTCGTAACGCAGCCTCAACTGTATCCCGGCTTCCTGGAAATAGTAGCGCACCACAATCTCCTCCTCTATGAAAGGTATGATTTCGTCCTTCTTCAGCCTGAGGAAGTCCTCTTTCTCCATGTTGATGGCCTCTTCGAGGGAATTGAGCTGTGAGGCCAAGGTCTCGGTCAGCCCGTCCTTGTCGAGTTCGGACTTCATGCTGTCGAACAGGGTCTTTGCCGATGAACGGTAGTCGAATTCCTTGCCCTTGGCAAACTCGACGAACTTGTCGAATTCCTCGTCCCCGAGACTGAACTCCTCCACCGGGGCTATGGACTCGTGGCGTCTGACGTAATCGAGCACGAACTCCTCTATGACTCCGTATGCCACGAGGGAGTAGGTGATTCGGCTGTATTCCTTGGATTTCAGGGTCACGTCGGGCGTTATGCCGCCTCCGTCACGTACCACTCTCCCGTGAGCCGTCCTGAATTCGGAGGTCAGAGAGTCGGGAATATGGCTCACGCTGCCGTCCTCCCTGCGGTGGGCATAGTCTATGGCCTGCACGCAGCGTCCGGAGGGTGTATAGTACTTCGCGGTGGTCACCTTCATTTCCCCGCCGTAGGGCAGGGGGCGTATGCTTTGGACAAGACCCTTGCCGAAGGTGCGCTCACCCATGATAGTGCCCCTGTCAGTGTCCTGAATGGCTCCGGCGACAATCTCCGAGGCCGAAGCCGACGAACCGTCGACGAGCACGACAAGTTCGAGATTCATGTCGAGCGGGGCCCGTCTTGTCCTGAGGGTGTAGCTGGAGTTCTTGTCCTTGCCCATGGAACTCACCACTATCGAGCCTTTGGGCAGGAAAATTGACACGATTTCCCCGGCTTCGTCCATCAGGCCGCCTCCGTTTCCCCTGAGGTCGAGGACGAGGGTTTTCATTCCCTGTTCCAAAAGTCGTGAAACGGCATCCCTCATTTCGAGTCCCACCCCGTCTGAGAAGCCGCTCTGCAGGATGTAGCCCGTCTCCCCGTCGAGCATTCCGGCATACTCTATATCCGGCAGCTTTATCCTTTCCCTGGTGACCCGGACCTCGGTGGTGTCGCAGCTGCGTACCTTCTTCACCTGGAACACCACTTCCGTGTTGGGGTCTCCGCGCATCTTGTCGCTGCACTGCTGTGAAGTGAGGCCCTTGACGCTCTCGCCGTTGATGCTGATTATCTCGTCGCCGCAGCGGAGGCCGTATTTATGGGCAGGAGAACCGGCGTAGGGCTCGTTGATTATGACATTGCCGTTGATGTCGGGCTTGTAGATGACAGCGCCTATGCCTCCGTAGCTCTTGTGAATCATCATCTGGAGGTTCTCGTTCTCCTCGGCCGGGATGTACACGGTGTAGGGGTCCAGTCCGGCCAGCATGGCATCCACGCCCCTGCGTTCAATCTTGTCGATTGGAAGGGAGTCCACGTAGGACTTGTTGAGTTCGTCGAGGATTGCGGCGTGGATTTCCACCCATTTCCCGAGTTCGAAATTTCTGGACTGTGCGCCGGCAGTATAAGTGCCGCTGGCAATGGCGAAGGCCAGCACAGCAATATATAGGCATCTCATATTCATAACAGTTTCAAATATAATACAAAACTCGCAAAAGACACGGTACGCCGCGCATAAACGGACGGCATACGGCTGGAATGGACGTGAGGGCGCGGATGCTGGGCGGCCCCGTGAAGTGCCATGTTATGACGAAATCAGCAGCAGGCTGACTCCCGCAAGGAGTATGAGCAGGTCGATGAACTTTTCCTTCAGGTTGTGCTCCTTGAACAGCATCGCGCCCCCGAGGAAGGTTATGAACACCGAACTCCGGCGTGTCATGGATATTACCGACATCAGGGCGCTTTCGTCGCTGACAGCGTAGAAGTACAGGGCATCGGAACCGACTATCAGCACGGCAATCAGCAGCAGCTTCCAGTCCCAGCGGAACGGCCGGAAGCCTTCTTTGCTCCTCAGTCTCTGAACGAGCAGGGCGAGGGCCAGAAGTACCGTTATATATACGTTGGTCCATGCCTGTACGAACATGGGCTCCAGAAAACCGAGCAGATACCTGTCGTAAAGGGCGCTGGCGGCACCGGTGAGGACTGACACGACCATCCATGCTATGCCCCTGTTGCCCTTGAAGGGTATTCCTTCCTTTTTGCTTGAACGCGCAAGGAGGAACAGCGCCGCCATGACGAGGAGCACGCCGCCCCATTGCATGGCGTTGAGCCTTTCGTGGAACAGTATGAGGGAGAATAACACGACGAACATGGGCCGTGACGCCTTTATCGTGCTGACTGTCGTGAGGGGGAGTAACTTTATTCCTACAAGGCCGGATATCCATGAGAGTGAGACGAGGGCGGCCTTGACGACGAGATGAAGGTGGTCGTAAAGGCTGCCTGCAGTGAGGAAAGGCGTCAGGAAACCGGCAGAGAGGGCCGTGGACCAGAACAGTACCCAAAGGATACTGTTGTCCTTGACTGCCTGTTTCTTGACTATGTCGTACGATCCCAACAGAATCGCCGAGCAAAGGCATAACCAAATCCACATAGGGCGCCAAAGATATACAAAAATTCGTAAATTTGCCCTCCTTGGATATGGACGGGGAAAAATACATAGAGGTACGCGGAGCAAATGCGAACAACCTGAAGAATATCGATGTGAATATTCCCAGGGACCGCTTCACCGTGGTCACGGGCATCAGCGGCAGCGGCAAGTCCTCGCTTGCCTTCGATACCGTCTATGCCGAGGGCCAGCGCCGCTACATGAACACCCTCTCGCCCTACGCCAAGCACTTCATGGGCATACTCGAAAAGCCCCGGGTCGAAAGTATCACCGGCCTCAGCCCCGTAATAGCCATAGAGCAGAAGACCACCGGGAGCAATCCCCGTTCGACCGTGGGCACAATCACCGAAATATACGATTTTCTGCGGCTTCTGTATGCCAGGGCCGCGACCGCATATTCCCCTGTCACGGGAAAGGAACTCGTACGTTATACGGACGCCCAGATTGTGGACCTTATAATGCGCGAACACCACGGACGCAAGTGCCTGCTTCTCTCGCCCCTGGTGAGCGGGCGCAAGGGACATTACCGCGAACTCTTCGACCAGCTCAGGCGCAAGGGCTTCGTGGAGGTGAGAATAGACGGCGAAATACGTGAACTCGCCGGAGTGGAGGCCCTGGACAGGTACAAGAGTCACTTCATAGAACTCGTGGTGGACAAGCTCAAGCCCGGTGAAGGTGACGAAAAGCGCATACGCAGCTCGGTGGAGGTGGCGCTGTCGACGGGCAAGGGCTCGCTCGCGCTCATGGACATGGAAAGCGGCAGCCTGCGTTACTTCTCCAAACATCTCGTGGACCCCGATACCGGTCTGTCGTTGAGGGAGCCGGCACCCCATTCCTTCTCCTTCAATTCCCCGGAGGGCTATTGTCCGTGCTGCAAGGGTCTGGGCACGGTGGTGGACGTGAACATTGACTCCATAATTCCCGACCGCGACAGGTCAATAGCGGACGGAGGGATAACTCCCCTGGGACGCCTGAGGGACGGCAAGAAATTCGAGATTCTCCGTTCCATGGCCCGCAAGCACGGCTTTTCGCTTTTCGACCCCATAGGAGCCCTGCCGGACGAGGCGGTCGCCCTTATAATCTACGGTTCGGACGAGTTTTTCCGCGTGGGGGAAGGACAGCTTTCCGAGATGGTGAACTGGCCGGGGGTAGTGGGCGACATAGAGGACAAGAAGCTCTGCCCGATCTGCGGAGGCAGCCGCCTGAATCATGACGCCCTCTGTTTCCGCATCGACGGCCGCAACATAGCGGAGGCCAGTGCCATGGAGATGTCGGCGCTGGCCGGGTGGATAGACTCGCTGCCCTCGCATATAGGACAGAGACAGAAGATGATAGCGCGGGACATAGTGCGCGAACTCAGGGACAGGGTGCATTTTCTCCTGGATGTGGGACTGGACTACCTGAGCCTCGACCGGCCTTCGGGAACGCTTTCGGGAGGGGAGGGACAGCGCATAAGACTGGCCACGCAGATAGGCTCCAAGCTTGTGAACGTCACCTACATACTCGATGAGCCGAGCATAGGCCTGCACCAGAAGGACAACCGCAAGCTCATAGCCTCGCTCAAGAAACTCAGGGATGCCCGCAACACCGTAATCGTGGTCGAGCACGACGAGGAGACGATAAGGTCCGCCGACTGGATAGTGGACGTCGGGCCCGGAGCAGGGGAGGCCGGAGGACGGATATGCTACAGCGGACCGCCCCGCCCCATAGTAAATCCCAACACCACGCCCGCCGAGCGCTCGGCCGGCAACGGGAAGACCCTCGTGATCCGCGGTGCGGGCGGCAACAATCTCAAGGACATAGACGTTACATTCCCCCTCGGCATGCTTGTGGGAATCAGCGGGGTCAGCGGCTCCGGCAAGTCCACCCTCATCAACGGGACACTCATGCCCATACTCAAGTCGAGACTCTATAATTACAAGGGCAAGCCGCTGAAATACACCGCTATAGAGGGCGCGGACAATATAGACAAGGTCATAGAAATAGACCAGAGTCCCATAGGACGTTCCCCGCGCTCCAATCCTGCCACTTTCACCGGGGTTTTCAGCGACATCAGGGCCCTTTTCGAGGATACTCCCGACGCCAAGGTGCGCGGATTCAAGGCAGGCCGCTTCTCCTTCAACGTGGCCGGAGGACGCTGCGAGGAATGCAAGGGAGCAGGTATCAAGGTGATAGAGATGAATTTCCTGCCTTCGGTACACGTGGTTTGCGACCGTTGCAGGGGAAGGCGCTACAACGAGGCGACTTTGGCCGTGAGATACAAGGGGAAGAATATCTCCGATGTGCTCGACATGTCGGTATCGGAGGCCTGCGACTTCTTCAAGGCCAATCCCCGTATAGCCCCGAAACTCAAGGCCCTCGAGGACGTCGGCCTGGGCTACGTGCGTCTCGGGCAGTCGTCGGTGACCCTGTCGGGAGGAGAGAGCCAGAGAATGAAACTCGCTTCCGAACTCTTCCGCAAGGCCACGGGGAACACCCTCTACATGCTCGACGAGCCCACTACCGGACTGCATTTGGAGGACATAAAGTCCCTTATGGGAGTGTTGCGCAGGCTCGTGGATCAGGGAAACAGCGTGATAGTGATAGAACACAATCTTGATGTACTGAAAGGTGCTGACCACATTATAGATATGGGGCCGGGCGGCGGCAAGGCGGGTGGCAGAATTATTGCTTGCGGAACGCCGGAAGAAATCGCCGCTAACCCCCAGTCGGTTACGGGACAATACTTAAAAGAAGTTTTATGACAAAAATAGAAGCCGCGAGACAGGAATACGCGGACTGGAGCCAGGCAATAGGCATAGATACAATAGAAAAACTCAACGAAGTTATCGCTGCCGGCGAGGCTATTGACCTTATCAATCTCTGTGAGGCTCGTCAGGAAAGGAAATATGCCCAGGCTGCCGATCAGATATTCTGGAACAGGCGGAGGTGCAGGATAGTCATGATGTCGGGACCTTCTTCGAGCGGAAAGACAAGCTCGTCGTTGCGCATAGCCTGTCAGGCAAGGGTGCTCGGACTGAATCCCAAGGTTATCGAACTGGACAACTACTTTGTGAACCGCGAGGACACGCCCATAGACGAGAACGGGGAGAGGGACTACGAGGCTCTTGAGACCATGGACATCCCCTTCCTCGGACAACAGTTGAGGGACCTGCTCGACGGAAAGGAAATAGAGATGCCCAAATTCGATTTCGTCAACGGAAAGCGTACCTTCCAGGGCGACCGCATGAAACTTAACCCCAACGATATACTCTTCATGGAGGGTATTCATGCCCTGAATCCGGACCTGACTCCGGACATCCCCCAGGACACGATTTTCCGCATCTACATCTCGGCCCTGTCATCCCTGCCCGGAGGGGTGAAGGAACACAGTTCCACTACCGACAAGAGGCTGATGCGCCGCATAGTACGTGACAACCGTACCAGAGGGGTCTCGCCTGAGGATACCATAATCCGCTGGCCTTCCGTGCGCCGCGGAGAGGAAAAATACATCTATCCCTTTCAGGAAAACGCCAACGTGGTCTTCAACTCATCCACTCTCTACGACTTGCCCCTCCTGAAGTATTACGCCGAGCCTCTGATTCGCGGTATCAAGGAATCCTCCCCGGCCTACCCCAAGGCAAGTGAACTGCTGGAGTTCATGAAGAAAGTCATTCCTCTGCGTCCTGCCGAGATAGCCGCCATCCCTCCCACCTCTATCATGAGGGAGTTCATCGGAACTTAGGGCCCGCAGTTCTCGGAGTCCGGATTTCAGGAGTTTCCTGAGATGATTATCGGCCTCATTCCGGGGCCGTTTTCGTCATCGTCCCAGTCGGCGAAGTCTTCCTCCGCTTCGTTGAATGGTTCGAGGAAAGGATTGGTCTGCCGTTCCCGGGCTATGGTGGAAGAGGGGCCGTGGCCGGGGAAAATCCTTATATCCCCGTCAAGAACCATGAGCTTTTCCATAATGGAACGTATCTCGTCGTCGTATTCTCCGAGATGTATGTCGGTACGGCCTATGCAGCCGGCGAAAAGGGTGTCGCCGGTGAACATTATCCCTTCATCCCTGAGCAGGTAGCACATCCCGCCCGGTGTGTGGCCCGGAGTGGCGACAGTCTCGAAGCACAGACCTGCAGCCGTAATCCTTTCGCCCTCGTGTATGTCCGTGGGTCTGAATTTTATATGTATTGCCGGCAGGCCGAAACCCGCCATCATTGACGGAATGTCATCCAACACGGGCTTGTCGGCCGGATTCATATACACCGGCATTTCCCCGCAGGCTTCCAGCAGGGCGTCCACTCCGCATACGTGGTCCGGATGTCCGTGGGTCAGGAGTACCGCTTCCGGCCTGAGGCCCTCGGAGTCTAATCTTTGCATGAATGTCCGTGTCTCGTCGGCTCCCGTGAAGCCCGGGTCTATTACCACGCAGCTTCCCTGCCTGCCACTGATTACGTAGGTCTGTTCGTCGAAGAAATTGTATGTCTCACTGTAGAATTTCATAATATCCCTTCCTGCCGTCTTTTTGCCGCGCCCGGTATGGACCGGCTTCGTCCCGGCTTTCCCGCGAAATTATCAAATTACTCCGTGATTTGCATAAAAAATCGTAATATTGCATCTTGGTCCGTCTGCCGGCCGGACAGCGGAAAATTCAGGTTCAACTTGATATAAAGCATAAATGCACATAGGTATAGCAGGAAACATAGGCAGCGGAAAGACGACGCTCACCAGAATGCTTGCGGAACACTACGGATGGACTCCCAAATACGAGTCCGTAACCTACAATCCTTATCTGGAAGACTATTACAGGGACATACCCCGCTGGTCCTACAATCTCGAGACCTACTTCCTCGCCCAGCGCTTCAAGGACCTGCTGGAGATTTCCAACTCCGGGGACGTGGTGATTCAGGACAGGACCATACTCGAGGGCGTGGAGATATTCGTGGCCAACAATCTCGAACTGGGCAACCTCACACAGAGGGACTACGACACCTACATGCTCCTCTACAGGCTCATGATGTCCATGGTAAGCCGGCCCGACCTCCTCATTTACCTCAAGGCTTCGGTGCCCCATCTCGTCTCGCGCATCCAGAAAAGGGGCCGCGACTACGAACAGAGCATAAGTCTGGAATATCTCGGCGGTCTCAACCACCGCTACGAGGAATGGATAGCTTCCTACGACGGGAATCTTCTGACCATAGATGCGGACGTGCTCGATTTCGAGAACAATCCCGGGGATTTCGAGGCGGTAACTGACAGAATAGACGCCAGACTTTACGGTCTTTTTAAATAATTGCTTATATTTAAACTCTGTAAATTAACATTTATGCACGTAGCCATTGCAGGAAACATAGGCAGCGGCAAGACCACCCTCACGAGGTTGCTCGCAGCACATTACGGATGGACCCCGAAATACGAGTCGGTCGACTTTAATCCCTATCTCGCGGATTTCTATAAGGATATGCCGAGGTGGTCTTTCAATCTCCAGATATATTTTCTGAACAAGCGCTTCAAGGACGTGGTGGAAATCGCCCACACCGACAAGGTGATAGTGCAGGACCGCACCATATACGAGGATGCACGTATCTTCGCCCCCAACCTCCACGACATGGGGCTGATGAGCAGCCGCGACTTTGAAAACTATTCCGACCTCTTCGACCTGATGATGTCGCTCGTGGGCGAGCCCGACCTGCTGATTTACCTGAGGTCCTCCATACCCAACCTCATCGCCCAGATTCAGAAGCGCGGACGTGACTACGAGAAAACCATACGCATAGACTATCTGACCGGACTGAACGAGAAGTACGAGAAATGGATAAGCGGGTACGGCGGCCGCCTGCTCGTGATAGACGCCGACACCGTGAAGTTCGGCGAGAATCCCGAGGACTTCGAGAAGGTTATAGACATGATAGATGCCCAGCTTTTCGGCCTTTTCCCGAGCCAGGCCGACGATGTAGCTAAAACCGAATAATCAAATTCTAATATCTTATGAGTAACAAAAGCAATATAGTAGCGATTGTGACGATGTTCTTCCTCTTTGCGATGGTTGCCTTCGTCACGAATCTTGCTGCCCCTTTTGGGAATATATGGGGCTACAGATACCCTTGGGCGGGTATGATGGGAAACCTTATGAATTTTGCCGCATACCTGTTTATGGGTATTCCGGCAGGTAAGATGCTGACGAAAATAGGCTACAAGAAGACCGCCCTGATTGCGCTCGCAGTGGGTGTTCTCGGCCTGCTCGTCCAGTATATCAGCAGTTTCTCCGGAGCCGGCATCAGAGTATTCGATGTAAGCGGCGCCCCGGTAGCCCTCAATCTCGTGATATATCTGCTTGGAGCGTTCATCTGCGGATTCTGCGTATGTATGCTCAATACCGTGGTAAACCCCATGCTCAACATCATGGGCGGCGGCGGCAACAAGGGCAACCAGCTCGTGCAGATTGGAGGTTCGCTGAATTCCCTTGCGGCCACCCTCACTCCTCTGCTCGTCGGAGTTCTCGTCGGGACAGTAAGTGAAACGACTTCCATGAATGACGTCACCCCCCTGCTTTTCATCGGAATGGGAGTATTCGCGTTCGCCTTCGTGGTAATCGGCTTCGTGAAAGTTCCCGAGCCTGCCCGTGAGCGTGCCCTCGCCGGCAATGCCGCCCCTGAGACAACAGTCAATGCGGCGGCTCCGGCCCGCAAGTACAGTGCATGGTCTTTCCGTCACTTCGTTCTCGGCGCCGTGGCCATTTTCATGTATGTCGGAGTAGAGGTCGGCATACCCTACGAACTGAATCTTTATCTGAGCCAGCCCCCGGCAAACGGAGGCATAGGCTTCGAGGGTTCTGCCGCCATAGCCGGGGCTCTCGCATCGCTCTTCTTCCTGCTTATGCTCGTAGGCAGGCTTATAAGCGGTGCAATCAGCACGGTAGTCTCCACCAAGAACCAGCTCGGCGTCATGTCCGCAGTGGCCGTGGTGCTCGTAGTGCTGGCCATACTGCTGCCGGAGTCCATGACCATGAGCTTCAAGGGCGGTACCATCCCCGTCAAGTGTCTCTTCCTCGCGCTCTGCGGAATCTGCACCTCCATCATGTGGGGAGCAATCTTCAATCTCTGCGTGGAAGGTCTTGGAAAGTACACCGAGCAGGCCTCGGGCGTCTTCATGATGCTCGTCTGTGGCGGAGGTATCATGCCCATTGTCCAGAACAATCTGCTTGTTCCCGCAGTCGGATACGTTCAGAGTTACTGGCTCGTGGTGGCAATGCTCATATACATTCTCTATTACGCTTTCTGGGGCTCGAAAAACGTAAACCGGGATATTCCCGTCTAAACTTAAATTTCATATCATGAACGAATCTGTGGAACAATACGTTGTCGGCGTGGATGTCGGCGGTCAGACTTCCAAGATAGGTGTTGTCAATGCAAGGGGTGACGTGCTCGCACGTTCGGTGATACGTACCGATACCTACGGCAAGGATGCGGATGCATATCTCTCCGCCCTCGCCGAGGCCATAAAGGGCTGCATTGCGGAGTGTGGAAAGGAGGGCGAGATACGCGGGGTCGGAGTAGGCGCTCCCAATGCCAACTATTACACCGGCGAGATTTCCTGCGCGGCCAACATTGAATGGGCCTCCGACAACACGGTGGAATTTTCCAAGATACTCTCGGAAAAACTCGGGGGCATAGCCGTGTCCCTGACCAATGACGCCAATGCCGCCGCGGTCGGAGAAATGGCCTACGGTGTCGCCAGAGGCATGAAGAATTTCATTATGATTACCCTCGGTACGGGCGTGGGCAGCGGAATAGTGGTGGACGGCAAGGTGGTCTATGGCCATGACGGATATGCCGGCGAGCTCGGCCATACCAATATCGTACGTTACAACGGCAGGCCCTGCGGTTGCGGCAATACGGGCTGCCTCGAGTCATATTGTTCCGCTATAGGGGTCGCACGCACGGCCAGGGAGATGCTCGAGTTTACGGATGAACCTTCCCTGTTGCGCGGAACGGCAGAACTTAGTTCAAAGACGGTTTATGAAGCTGCCGTTGAAGGTGACGCGCTCGCCAAACGGGTTTTGGAGTACACGGGGAAGCTTTTGGGCAGGGCTTTTGCTGACTTCGTCGCTTTCAGTTCGCCGGAGGCAATAGTGCTCTTCGGTGGTCTTGCCAGGGCCCGCGAATTCTTCTACGAGCCCATGGTCGAAGCCATGAACGACAGCCTCATGCGTCTGTGGAAAGGAAAGATAAAAATCATATTCTCCCAGCTGAAGGAGTCGGATGCGGCGATACTCGGTGCGTCCGCCCTTGCATGGGAACTTTGACGACTATTCCAAATTTTTAATAATCAATGAAAAAGACAATTTTCTTTGCGTCCCTCACACTTATCATGACGGGACTTGCAGTAGCGGCCTGCGGAAGGTCTGCTGAGACGGCTGTAGAAGCACCTGAAGGAGCGGTTGAAGGAGAAGAACTTAGTGTCTCTGCTCCCGAAAAGCTCTCTGATTTGCTCCCCGACAAGGCCGAGAGGGATTCGGTCAGTTATCTTGTAGGAGTTAATTTCGGTTCTTTCCTCAAGGGCTACAACTTCGGTGACGACCTCAATTACAGGCAGATTTTGAGGGGAATGAAGGACTTCATGGCTGCGAAGGGTGACATGAACTCTCCCGAGTTTATCGCGCAGTTGAAGCACAATCCCATGAATATCAACAATGCCTTCAATTCCTACCTCGGCAAGAGGAGCCGCTATACCGCAGCCGTCAACAAGCAGGCTGCCGAGAAGTTCTTCGCCGCCAACGGGGCCAAGGAAGGAGTCGAGACCACCGAGAGCGGACTGCAGTACAAGATAATCGAGAAGGGAAATGATGTGGTTCCCGGACCGAGGGACACCGTTTGGGTACGTTACAAGGGAAGCCTGCTCGACGGCACCGTATTCGACCAGTCTCCCGAGGGAGTCGATTCCATACGCATGATGCTCTCCCAGGTTATCAAAGGCTGGCAGGAAGGTCTGCAACTGGTGGGTGAGGGCGGCAAGATTGAGCTCTACATCCCTGCTGAACTCGGATATGGAGAGCGCGGCACCCGCAATATCGAAGCCAACTCCGCCCTTATCTTCGACATTGACCTTACCCGCGTAGGCAAGGTTCCCGCACCGGTAGTGAAGGAGGACCAGGAATAAGCCCTGAAGGCAGAACCTGGAACATAAGAAAAAGGACAACCTGAAAGTCAATCTGACATAACGGGTTGTCCTCTTTCTTTTAAAACGCCTGAAGACCGGCGCATTTTGCAGCCGCCACGATTATTTCTCATGTGACGGTGGGGCTCCCGGCTTTAATCTTCTTCGTAGACTATTTCCTCTTCCTCTTTATCCTCGTCCTCAAGGTCTGCATCGTCCTCATCTTCATCGTCATCCAGGTCATCCAGGCCCTTTAGCGTATTCTGGCCGGGCAGATGTCTGCGCTCCTCGGGCATATCCTCAAAGGCCACATAGCCGTTCTCGAATACTGACGGGACAGGACCCTTGCTCTCCACCAGTCTCGGCCCGCTCACCTTTTGGCTGTCCTCGCCGTCGAGGGTGATGATGACGCTTTTTTTGTTCCGTATGTCGTAAAAATAGACGAAGGTCCGGATTCCGGCCTTCACAGTGTCGGCTATGGTTACAGAATCCACGGCTCCATAGCCTATGTCCATGAGTGCGTACCTCGCGACAACGTTCCCCGCCTCATCGAGGCCCTTGAACAGTATGGGCTGGTCCATGGGGAATTCGAGGTCTGCACGCAACTGCTTGTGGAAAGTGTACAGCGAGTTGCCTCCGTCTATTAGATAGACACGAAGGAAACCTTTCAGGCCTTCAAGCGTGATTCTATATCTGTAAACCATGTTGCGAAGATACTAAATAATCGCTAAATTTGGTTATAATGTCATGTAGCGACACATATTTGAGCATTTCCGCCCCTTCCCGGGGCATTTTCAAGGACAACGGCAGCCGTTTCATAGCACTTGCCTACCCGGTGGAGTCCGAAGAAGAGATACGCGGACTGCTCACGGCCGCCCGGAAGGAGTACCACGATGCGCGCCACCACTGCTACGCCTACAGGTTGGGCTACGACGGGGCCGTGTGGAAGGCAGGTGACGACGGGGAACCCTCGGGTTCGGCGGGCAGACAGATACTCGGCCAGATTGATTCGGCGGGACTTAGCGACGTGCTGGTGATAGTGGTGAGATATTTCGGAGGAATAAAGCTGGGCATCCCCGGGCTGATTCGCGCCTACCGCAGTTCTACCGCCGATGCCCTGGACTCGGCGCGGAAAGTGGAGAAAATTGCGGGGAACTGGCAGAAGATAAGATTCGGCTACGGGGCCATGCCGCAGGTGATGAAACTGCTCAAAGACATGGATTTACCCCAGAGAAACCGGGACTTCGGGGAGACTTGCTCGCTTGAGGTTTTCGTGCGTCTTACATCCGGGCAGGATTTTTTTGCGAGGATTAAAAAAATAAATACATTTGGAGACTGAATAACCAATTACAATTGTATGAGTAAACACGTTTTTACCGCCGGTCCCTGCCTCCT
The DNA here is from genome assembly GCA_964569595.1 of uncultured Muribaculaceae bacterium. Taxonomy (GTDB): domain Bacteria; phylum Bacteroidota; class Bacteroidia; order Bacteroidales; family UBA932; genus Cryptobacteroides. The sequence goes on along the minus strand of CAZMTY010000003.1, from coordinate 57,534 downwards.
TCCCAAGGTCGCAGTCGACAATTCAATCGAAGCTCTCAAGGATTTCAAAGGGACAGGTGTTTCGCTGCTCTCCATTTCCCATCGCAGTAAAGGCTGGGAAGAGGTTATGGATGAGTGTCGCGCTCTCTGGAAAGAGATTCTGAGTATCCCCGACACACATGAGGTACTGTTCATGCATGGGGGCGCCAGCATGGAGTTCCTCCGTGTGGCGATGAACTATCTGGAGAACAAAGCCGGATACTTGGACACGGGTGTATGGGCTCACAAGGCTCTCAAGGAAGCACAGGGCCTGGGCAACGCCACTGCAATCGCATGCTCGGCTGACAGGAACTATTCCTACATCCCCAAAGACTACGAGATTCCTACGGATCTCGACTATTTCCACATCACGACCAACAACACTATCTACGGTACGGAGATTAAGTCGGACATTGATTCTCCGGTTCCCCTCATTGCGGACATGTCATCCGACATACTCTCCCGCAGGGTAGACGTGAGCAAGTACGCCCTCATCTATGGGGGAGCCCAGAAGAATGCCGGTCCCGCCGGTGTATCCTTCGTGATTGTACGCAAGGACAGCCTGGGCAAGGTCAGCCGCCACATCCCGACCATGCTCGACTACCGTGTGCATATAGACAAGAAGTCGATGTTCAACACGCCTCCCGTATTCTCCATCTTCGTGATGAAAGAGACCCTCAAGTGGCTCAAGGACATGGGAGGACTGGACGCAATCCACGAACTCGACGTAAAGAAGGCCGAGACCCTCTACGCGGAGATTGACCGCAACCCGCTTTTCTGCGGCACGGCCGAGAAGGAGGACAGGTCCATAATGAACGTATGCTTCGTGATGGCTCCCGGCTATGAGGGCCTTCAGGACGAATTCTTCAAGTTCGCTACAGAGCGCGACATGGTCGGCATCAAGGGCCATCGCTCGGTCGGCGGATTCCGCGCATCTCTATATAACGCGTGCACCATTGAGGATGTCAATGCCCTCGTGGCCTGTATGCAGGAATTTGAAAAAATCCACAAGTAATGAAAGTTCTGGTAGCAACCCAGAAGCCTTTTGCCGCAGTGGCGGTCGAGGGCATAAGGAAGATAGTAGAGGAGGCGGGCCACAGCCTCGCGCTTCTCGAAAAGTACGAGTCAGTCGACAGTCTGAAGGAGGCGGTGGCCGATGCCGATGCCCTGATAGTCCGTTCGGACAAGGTCACGGCGGAAGTGCTTGCAGCCGCTCCCTCGCTCAAGATAGTTGTCAGGGCCGGAGCCGGTTTCGATAACCTCGACCTGCCTGCCTGCACCGGGAGGGGAGTGGTCGCCATGAACACGCCCGGACAGAATTCCAACGCCGTGGCGGAGCTGGCCATTGCCATGATGATATACATGTCCCGCGGACAGTTCACCCCCGCCTCCGGAAGCGAGCTCTGCGGCAAGACCCTCGGAGTCCAGGCTTTCGGAAATGTGGGAAGGCTCGTAGGCGCCAAGGCCAAGGCCCTCGGAATGAAGGTGATAGCCAATGATCCCTTCCTGACGGACGAGCAGATACGCGAAGGCGGTGCCGAACCCGTGAAAGACGTGGCGGCCCTCTACGCTTCGAGCGACTATCTCAGCATCCACGTGCCCGCCACCCCCGAGACCGTGGGCAGCATAGGGCTGGAACTGCTTTCTTCCATGCCTCGCAATGCCGTGGTGGTCAATACTGCACGCAAGGAAGTCGTTGACGAGGCCGGTCTTGCCGAAGCTCTCGAAAAGAGGCCCGACCTCAAATACGCTACCGACGTGGCTCCCGGCAACTACGAGGCCCTCAGGGAGCAGTACGGACTCAGGGTATTCGCCACACCCAAGAAGATGGGAGCCCAGACGGCAGAGGCGAATATCAATGCCGGAGTGGCAGCCGCAAGACAGATTGTGGCCTACTTCCGTGACGGTGACGAAACTTTCCGCCTGAACAGATAGCCCTATGGTAAGAGTAAGACCTTTTGCGGCTCTCAGGCCGCCTAAAAGCATGGTGGAGGAGCTGGCTTCGCCGCCATACGACGTGCTGAATTCTGCCGAGGCCAAGGCTATGGCGGGAGAAAAGTCACTGCTGCACATTACCAAGCCTGAAATCGACTTCGAGCCCATGTTGCCGGACCACGACCAGCGCGTCTATGACAAGGCCGTGGAGAATTTCCGCACCTGGCAGGAGAAAGGCTGGCTGGTACGCGATTCCAAGCCCTGTTACTACGTCTACGCCCAGACCATGGACGGACGTACCCAGTACGGACTCGTGCTCTGCGCCCATACTGACGACTACGCCACGGGTGCAATCAAGAAGCACGAGCTCACCCGCAGGGATAAGGAAGACGACAGGATGATACATGTGCGCATACAGAACGCCAATATCGAACCGGTATTCTTCTCCTTCAAGGACAATCCCGGACTTTCGGAGATAGTATCACGCACGGTTGAGGCCGGGCCGGAGTATTCCTTTACGGACGAGAACGGTTTCGGCCATATATTCTGGGTGATAGACAATGACGCCGATATAGAGCGCATTACCGAACTGTTCACGCAGGAAGTGGATGCTTTCTATGTGGCGGACGGACACCACAGGACAGCCGCGGCGGCGAGGGTAGGTGCGGAGAAGCGCAGCCAGAATCCCGGCCATACCGGAGATGAGGAGTACAACTACTTCATGGCGGTATGCTTCCCCGAGAGCCAGCTCAAGATTATTGACTACAACCGCGTGGTCAAGGATCTCGCCGGAATGAGCGCCGAGGAGTTCCTCGAAAAACTTTCCGGGGACTTCGAGGTGGAGGACAAGGGAGAGGAGGTCTACAGGCCGGATTCCCTGCACAACTTTTCGATGTATCTCGGCGGTCGCTGGTATTCACTCACCGCCAGGCCCGGGACCTACGACGACTCCGACCCCATAGGGGTGCTGGACGTGTCGGTGCTGTCCACGAATGTTCTTGACAAGCTTTTGGGTATCAAGGACCTGCGCAGTGACAAGCGCATAGACTTCGTGGGAGGCATAAGGGGCCTCGGCGAGTTGGCTGAAAGGGTGGATTCCGGAGAGTCTGCCGTGGCTTTCGCCCTGTATCCCGTATCGATGAAGCAACTCACCGACATAGCGGACAGCGGAATGATTATGCCGCCCAAGTCCACGTGGTTCGAGCCCAAGCTCCGTTCGGGACTGGCCATCCATACCCTGGACTGACATTTTAACACGGAAGAGATATGACAACAGATTCGGGACTGATTCGCAGAACACTCAAGGAGTTCTTCGGCTATAATTCCTTCAAGGGAGGACAGGAAGAGATTATAGCCCATCTCGTGTCCGGGGGTGACTGTTTCGTGCTCATGCCCACGGGCGGAGGCAAATCCCTCTGCTATCAGTTGCCGGCCGTGGTCATGGAAGGGACCGCCATTGTCATATCGCCTCTGATTGCCCTGATGAAGAATCAGGTCGACTTCCTGTGCGGACTGGAGACCGGCGGTCAGGGAATAGCACATTCCCTGAATTCCTCGCTTTCAAAACAGCAACTCGAGGAAGTCCGGGCCGATCTCCTTTCCGGCAGGACGAAATTGTTGTACGTAGCTCCCGAATCCCTTGCCAAGGTGGAGAATGTCAATCTCCTGAGGGAGTTGAAAATATCTTTTTACGCGGTGGACGAGGCCCACTGCATATCGGAATGGGGACATGATTTCCGTCCGGAGTACAGGCATATACGGGCCACGGTGGAACTTATTGGCAGGGCGCCTATCATAGCCCTCACCTCCACCGCAACGCCCAAGGTGCAGGGCGACATCCTGCGCACTTTGGGAATAACGGACGCCAAGGTGTTCAAGTCCTCGTTCAACCGTCCTAACCTTTACTATGAAATACGCGACAAGAGCAACGTAGACAAGGAGATAGTCAGGTTCATCCGCAAGAATCCCGGAAAGTCCGGCATAATCTACTGTCTGAGCCGCAAGGAGGTGGAGGGACTGTCCGAACTGCTGAATTTCAACGGTATCAAGGCCAGGCCCTACCATGCCGGTCTGGATGCGAAGACCAGGGCGGAGAATCAGGATATGTTCCTGATGGAGCGGATAGACGTGATAGTCGCCACCATAGCCTTCGGCATGGGAATAGACAAGCCCGACGTGCGCTTCGTCATCCACTACGACATCCCCAAGAGCATAGAGAGTTACTATCAGGAGACCGGACGTGCGGGACGCGACGGCCGCGAAGGGGTCTGCATAGCCTATTACAGCTACGACGATATTCAGAAGCTTGAGAAATACATGCAGGGCAAGCCTGTGGCAGAGCAGGAAATCAATCGCCTGCTCCTGACCGAGGTGGCCGCCTACGCCGAGTCCAATCAGTGTCGCAGAAAGGTGCTGCTCAATTACTTCGGCGAGACCTATACCGAGGAGAACTGCAATTGCTGCGACAACTGCCTGCATCCCAAGCCCACTTTCGACGGCAGGGAGTGCATGAAATTGGTGATTGAACTCGTGAAGTCGCTTCCGGAGCATTTCAAAATCGAATATCTGGCGAATATTCTCGCAGGTGAGGCGAATTCCATGATAAAGTCCTACCGTCACGACGAACTCAAATTCTTCGGAGCCGGGGCGGACCACGAGGCGAGGTTCTGGCGGGCAGTCATACGCCAGGGCGTTATCGCTCGTCTGCTTGAGAAGGAGATAGGAAGTTACGGCCTTATCCACGTGACGAAGGCCGGCCACGATTTTCTCGAGCATCCCTACAGGCTCGACCTCGTGGACGACAGGGAATTCAGCTCTTCCCGGGAGAGCGAGGAGGAAGACGAAAGCCTTGCAGGCGGTGCAATGAAGCCCGGGGATTCGGCGGGAGACCCCGTCCTGCTCGCCATGCTCAGGGACCTCAGGAAAGACATGTCCAGGCGTCTCAACCTTCAGCCCTGGATTATTTTCAGTGACCAGGCCCTCGAAGACATGTCCATCTTCTATCCCATAAGCCTTGAGGAACTCAACAAGGACTGCCAGGGTGTGGGCGAAGGCAAGGCACGCAAGTTCGGCAGGGAATTCGTCAGCCTGATAAAGAAATACGTAGAGGAAAATGATATTGAACGGCCGGATGACGCTGTTTACAGGACCCCGCCCAAAAAGGGGAGCAACAAGGTCTTCATTATCCAGAGCATAGACAGGCGCATGTCCCTGGATGACATTGCATCCGCGAGGGGTATGAGCATGGACGAGCTCATGACCGAGATAGAGACCATAGTAGCAAGCGGAACGTCCTTGAATCTCGATTATTATATCGACGAGAACGTCGACGAGGAAATAGTCGCGGAAATTTTCGACTATTTCAGGAACGAGGCCGCCTCGGATGACCTGAAGGCGGCAATCGACGCCTTGGGGCCGGATTACTACGAAAACGAAGTCCGCCTTGTACGTATCAAGTTCTTGTGTGATATAGCATCGTGATACCTCAGGAAACAGTAAATCTCATATTGGATACCGCGCAGATTGCGGATGTGGTCGCTGATTACGTGACGCTCAGGCGTCGCGGGGCGAATTTTGCCGCCTGCTGCCCTTTCCACAACGAGAAAACCCCGTCTTTCTATGTTTCCCCGGCAAAGGGGATATACAAATGTTTCGGCTGCGGCAAATCCGGTTCGGCCGTGGGCTTCGTCATGGAACAGGAGCACTGCACTTACCCTGACGCCCTGCGCTATCTCGCCCGGAAATACAATATACACATAGAGGAAGAGGAGCGCAGCGAGGAGGAAAAACAGCGCAGCGAGAGGAGGGAGAGTCTGATGCTTGTCTCGGCCTTTGCCCAGAAATTCTTCCATGACGCCCTGAAGACGGGCGAGGGCAGGTCCGTAGGTTATGCCTATTTCAGGAGCCGCGGGCTGGAGGATGAAACCATAGAGCGTTTCGGTCTGGGGTGGGCTCCGGGCGGCCGTACCACCCTTATAGACGCCGCACTTGCAGCCGGATACAAGCCCGAATACCTCGAAGCGGCCGGCCTTGCGGTGAGACGGGAGGACGGAAGCTTGAACGACAGGTTCCGCGAGAGGGTCATGTTCCCCGTACATTCCGTCGGCGGCCGGGTCATAGCCTTCAGCGGCAGAACCCTGCGTTCCGACAACCCCGCCAAGTATGTGAATTCCCCCGAGACGGAAATCTATATCAAGAGCCGCAACCTGCTCGGAATATGGTTGGCCAAATCCGAGATTTCCCGCATGGACAAGTGTATCCTGGTGGAGGGCAATATCGACATGGTGATGATGCACCAGCACGGTATACGCAACGTCGTGGCTTCCTGTGGCACATCCCTTACTGTGGAGCAGGTCAGGCTGATACACAAGTTCACGTCCAATATCACCATAATGTACGACGGTGATTCCGCCGGCATACATGCGGCGATGCGGGGGCTGTCTCTCGTGCTCTCGGAAGGGCTGGATGTGAAAATAGTTCTCCTGCCGGAGGGCGAGGACCCCGACTCTTTCTGCCGCAAGCACACTCTCGAGGAGGTGCTGCAGTACATTGAGAGGGGGGAGAAGGATTTTATTACTTTCAAGACGGAACTTCTGCTCCGGCAGGCTTCGGGCGACCCCCTTGCCAAGGCCAGGCTGATAAATGACATAGCCGATACCATAGCCGAGATTCCCGACCCTGTGAAACGCTCCACCTACGTGGAGTTCACCGCTTCAAGATTCAACGTGGAATCGTCCATACTCTTCGAGCGCATAGCTTCGGTGAGACAAAAGCGGCTGGAACAGCTCAGGCAGGAAGCGAAAAGGACTGCCCCGATCCGACCCCCGTACGGCGGGACACAGGTGGAAGCGAGAGTTGCGGAGACTTCCCCCGTCGTGGAAACGCTGCGGATTGAGAACAGGATACTTGCGGAAACCGAGAAGGATTTGCTGTTTTTTCTGCTTACCCACGGCTGCGATGAACTTAAATTCGAATCTGATTCGTATTTTTGCCCCGAAAATGAAGAGGACAAGCCGACCGTGGCCGATTTCATCCGCGATGCCCTCGAAAGTGACGGGACGAGTATGGCGAATTCGGTGTATGATGCCGTGTACTGCGCCTACTTCGGTCTTTATGACAGGGGATATTCCCAGGAGGAGATAGTCAGGAAACTGCTCGACTCTCCGGACAGGGATGCGGCCGCCGTGGTTGCCTCACTTTCTTCAGAGAGATATGAACTCTCGGTAAGCTCCTTCAGGAGTTCCATGACCACTACGGATTCATGGCTCGTGACCCAGGTGCCCAAGACCATAATGCTTTATGCGGAAAGAAGGCTCCAGGACCGCTACGAGTCGCTCGTGCGTGAACTGGCGACGGCGGGCGAGGCTGACCAGTTAAGGATAATGCAGTCGATGAAGACGGTACAGGCCGCCCAACGCAGTATAAGACAGAAGATTGGAAGAGAAAAAAAAGATTTATAAAATGGACAGTAAATTTAAGAGAACACTTGTTACCTGCGCCCTTCCGTATGCCAACGGACCGGTGCACATAGGCCATCTTGCAGGAGTGTACGTGCCTGCGGATATCTACGTAAGGTATCTGAGACTGAGAGGAGAGGACGTGCTTTTCGTCTGCGGTTCCGACGAACACGGAGTCCCCATCACCATAAAGGCCAGGAAAGAGGGTTGCTCGTCCCAGGACATAGTCGACAGATACCACAGCATCATACGGGATTCGTTCTCAGGTTTCGGCATCAACTTCGACGTATATGGCCGCACGACCTCCGCTGTCCATAAGAAGACCGCTTCGGATTTCTTCCGCAAGCTCTACGACGAGGGCAAGTTCATCGAAAAGGAAAGCGAGCAGTACTATGATCCCGAGGCCGGGACCTTCCTCGCTGACCGCTATATAGTCGGAACCTGCCCCAAATGTGGTTTTGAAGGGGCCTACGGCGATCAGTGCGAGAAGTGCGGAAGCACGCTCAGCCCCGAGGAACTCATCAACCCCAAGAGCAAACTCAGCGGGGTGGCTCCGGTAAAGAAGGCGACCAGGCACTGGTATCTGCCACTGCAGGATTACGAGGCTTGGCTTCGCGAATGGATACTCGAGGGCCACAAGGAGTGGCGTCCCAATGTGTACGGGCAGGTCAAGAGCTGGCTCGATGGCGGACTGCAGCCCAGGGCAGTGACCCGGGACCTCGACTGGGGCGTTCCGGTGCCGGTCGAAGGTGCTGAAGGCAAGGTGCTTTATGTGTGGTTCGATGCGCCCATAGGCTATATCTCCAATACCCGCGAGCTCATGCCCGGGGGCTGGGAAAAGTGGTGGAAGTCGGAGGATACCAAACTGGTGCATTTCATAGGTAAGGACAATATAGTCTTCCACTGCATAGTCTTCCCGGCCATGCTCAAGGCCCATGGAGGCTATGTCCTGCCCGAGAATGTGCCGGCAAACGAGTTCCTGAACCTTGAGGGCGACAAGATTTCCACCTCACAGAACTGGGCGGTATGGGCGCACGAGTACCTGAAGGAATTCCCCGACAAGGAGGATGTGCTCCGTTATGTGCTCACGGCGAATGCTCCCGAGAGCAAGGACAATGATTTCAGCTGGAAGGATTTCCAGCAGCGCAACAACAGCGAGCTCGTGGCTATTTTCGGGAACTTCGTTAACAGGGCCATAGTGCTCACGCACAAGTATTTCGCAGGGAAAGTGCCGGCTTGCGGGCAGTTGGAGGAGGTCGACAAGGAACTTCTCACCCAGATTCCGCTCATCAGGGCATCGATGGAAAGGAATCTCGATACCTTCCATTTCCGCGAGGCCCTGAAGGACGCCATGTCGATTGCAAGGCTCGGGAACAAGTATATTTCCGATACCGAGCCCTGGAAGATTATAAGGACTGACCCCGACCGCGCGGCCACTATCCTGAACATTTCGCTCCAGGTATGCTGTGCCCTCGCCATAGCCTTCGAGCCTTTCACTCCTTTCGCGGCACAGCGCCTGCGCAAGATGCTTGGAACCACTATAGTAGCCGGCTGCGACCATCGTCCCGAAAGGAGCGGGGGAGCACTTCACACCCGGTATTGTCCCGAGGACACGCTTCCGGAAAACCTTCCTCTGTGTATGTCTTCAGTGAAGGGCGTGACTGCGGACGATGAGCCTGCTTCAAGTTACGCCGGCAGGGACGAGGAAAAGGCGGACAAGAATGCCGTACGTCTGGACTGGGAGATACTCGGGCGGCCGCAGGTTCTGCCTGCGGGGCACGCGCTCGGAGAAGCGGAGCTTCTCTTCGCCAAGGTGGACGACGACGCAGTCGCCGCCCAGCTGGCGAAGCTGGCGGCAGCCAGGGCCGAGCGCGAGGCCGCTGCTGACGCGGTTCCCGCCGCTCCCGCTCCCGTTCCCGAGCAGAAGCCTGAATGCAGTTTCGAGGACTTCGAGAAGATGGATATACGTACAGCCACGGTGGTCGAGGCCGAAAGGGTTCCCAAGACTGACAAACTGCTCAAATTGACCATAGACACGGGCATTGACCGCAGGGTCATAGTCTCGGGCATAGCCGACTTCTACAGTCCCGAGGACATGCTCGGCAAGCAGATATGTATCCTGGCCAATCTCAAGCCCCGCGTAATCAGGGGTATAGAGAGTCGTGGAATGATACTCATGGCCAGGCAGACAGACGGAAGCATGCGCTTCATCACCCCTCAGGAAGCCCTCGCAAACGGTTCTGAGATAGGCTGATTGCGGCTTCCCGCTTTGGAATCATTTTTGAGGTGTCGCCGGGGGTTTGACTTGACGGAAGAGAATCCCGGCGATGCCTGAATTTCCTGCTTTATGGCAAGGACCGGCGCCATATCTTGAATCATGGGCGAGCGCCCTGACTTGAACAAAGCCCGGGCGGCAGGACTTGTGCGACTTGAAACTTGAAATCGCTTTTTGGCGGAAAGCAATAGAAATGAATCATGAAAGTACTTGTAGTTGACGACGAGCGTGCCATACGCAATAGTTTTGAAGAGATACTGGTTGATGAAGGCTATGATGTCGAACTGGCCGAGGACGGTGTAGAGGCGCTGGCCAAGGTGGAGAAGGAGAGGTTCGATGTCATCTTCTGCGACATCAAGATGCCCCGTATGGACGGCATCGAATTCCTGGGCGCCGCACTCGACAAGGGCGTGGATTCGGCCGTGGTGATGATTTCCGGCCATGCCGACATAGACCAGGCTGTGGCCTGCATCAAGAAAGGTGCTTTTGACTTCATACAGAAGCCTTTCGAACTCAACAGAATACTTATCACCCTGCGCAACGCCACAGAGCGCACCACCCTGACAACGCAGAACAAGCTCCTGAAAAAGAAGGTCTACGGAGCCGACATGGTGGGCAGTTCCGCGCCCATGCAGCATGTACGCGAGATGATAGAGAAAGTGGCTCCCACGGATGCGCGGGTGCTGATAACCGGACCCAACGGCTCTGGAAAGGAGCTCGTGGCACGCCATCTCCACCAGATGAGCCAGAGGAGCAAGATGCCCTTTGTCGAAGTGAACTGCGCCGCCATTCCCGGCGAACTCATAGAGAGCGAACTTTTCGGTCACGAGAAAGGGGCCTTTACCTCGGCCGTAAAGCAGCACAAGGGCAAGTTTGAACAGGCTGACGGCGGCACCCTCTTTCTGGACGAGATAGGCGACATGAGCCTCGCGGCCCAGGCCAAGGTGCTGCGCGTGCTTCAGGAGAAAAAGCTCTCCAGAGTGGGTTCGGACAAGGATATTGAGGTGGATGTCAGGGTAATAGCCGCCACGAACAAGGACCTCGAGAAGGAAATCGGGAAGGGGAATTTCCGTGAGGACCTGTACCACAGACTCAGCGTAATCCTGATAAAGGTGCCTTCCCTGAACGACAGGCGCGGGGACATACCCGAACTGATAAACCACTTCCTGACCAAGTACACCGAAGGTTCAAAGCGTCGTTCCTTCTCTCCCGAGGCGGTGGAACTGCTCTGCAAAAAGGACTGGCCGGGAAATATACGCGAGCTCGACAATGTGGTGGACAGGCTCCTGATACTCGGGGATGAGCCGGTCAGCGCGGACAATGTGCGCGAATACGTCAATCTGTAGGTTTACGCACGCTATTTCTTCCTTATCACGGACAGCCCGTCTTTCAGCGGGAGCATCACCGTCTCCACCCTCGGGTCGGATGCCACGAAGTCATTGAATGCGCAAAGTCCGGAAGTCTGTGCGTCGTGGGGTACAGGGTCGGCATAGACCTTTCCGTCCCAAAGCACGTCGTCGGCCACGATAATTCCGCCGCTGCGCATCAGTGGCAGGACGAGTTCGTAGTATTGCAGGTATATGCGCTTGTTGGCATCGATGAAGGCGAAGTCGTAGCGTATCCCGCCGAGCCGGTCGAGAAAGTCCCGGGATGCCAGGAGGACCGCTGCGTCGCCTATGTGCAGATTTATCTTCCCTTCGACTCCTGCCCGTTTCCACCCCTCACGCATCAGGTCCTCGAGTTCATCGTTGATGTCAAAGGTGTCGAGTCTCCCGTCTTCGGGCAGTCCGAGGGCGATGCAGGTCCCGGAATAGCCCGTAAACGACCCAATTTCAAGGGCATATCTGGCCCCGGAAATCTCTGTAAGCATCTTCAGCAGCTGTCCCTGAACCTGCCCTGAAAGCATCTGGGGGTATTTCGTGCGTATGTTGGTCTGCCTCTCAATCCAATGGAGGGCTTCGTCGGGATTGCTGCTGTGGCTGCGCAGGTACTTATAGAGGGACGACTCCATTACGGTTTCCGAATTTTTTCTTTTCGGACTTGGAGAACAGCATGTCCTTGGAGCCGCGGTACTTCAACTTCTTGAAATAGTACAGTTCGTGGGTGTCGGTCGAGAGGAGCATCTTGTAGCAGTAGCTGTCGAAGGAAATGGTAGTGGGGGCTATGACTATGCCTATCACCGCGTCCCTGGTCTCTGCATCGAAGATGGTGTCGGTCTCCTCCGTATTGACATAGACGCGCTTGCCGGCGAGACTGCGCTTGTTGTAGTGCTTGAGTCCGGTGTAGGCGATGCGGTCGGAAATCATGGAGTCCTCCACGAAACCCTGCAGCACGTCGATGAACGCTCCCATGTACATCAGTTCCCGTCCGTCGGGATCCCCTATGCTCGCTATGGGTATGCGTACCAGTTCGAAGGGTCTCTTAAGGTTGTCCTCGTCCTCCTCCTTGCCTCCCTTGCCGAGCACGAGGAAAGCCACTCCCTCGTCCTCCCCGAGCTGGAGAAAATAGTAGGAGTTGTCGTCCTTGAGTTCCATGTATTCGCTCTCGGTGCAGAATTCAAAGGGGGAAATCCTCCATCTCGACGAAACCTCGTCTCTGAGCACTATTTCGAGCAGGGACTGTCCTCCGGCCACTACCTTGAGTGTCTTCGTGGGGAAATCCTCCAATTTTGCCTTGCGGGTATAGAGGCTGCCCTGGGCAAATGCCGGAATGGTTGCAGACAGCAGCAGGGCCGCCAGAAAAATAAATCTCAATGCCTGTTTCATAGCCCAAAGTTACGAATTAATCATTAAATTTGCGCTCTATGGCAGACTATGTAGTATCAGCCCGCAAATACCGTCCGGAGACCTTCGAAACTCTTATAGGTCAGGATAATATAGCCAAGACGCTCAAGAATTCCATACTGCGCGGGCAGCTCGCCCACGCGTATCTTTTCTGTGGTCCGAGGGGTGTGGGGAAGACCAGTACTGCACGCATCTTTGCAAAGACAATCAACTGCTCCAATCCCGGTCCGGAGCTCCAGCCCTGCGGTGAATGCGAGTCCTGCCTTTCCTTCAAGGAGGGCCGTTCCTACTGCATACATGAACTCGATGCGGCTTCCAACAACGGGGTAGACGACATCAAGACCCTCATGGAGCAGGTCCAGATACCGCCCCAGACCGGACGTTACTCGGTCTACATAATCGACGAGGTCCACATGCTGTCGGCTTCGGCTTTCAACGCCTTCCTCAAAACTCTGGAAGAGCCGCCGGCACACGCCATTTTCATCCTTGCGACTACGGAGAAACACAAGATACTCCCCACCATACTCAGCCGTTGCCAGACCTATGACTTCAACCGCATAGGCGTGGCCGACATGGTGAAGAATCTCCGGTCCATAGCCAGTCGGGAGAACATCGACATAGGGGACGACTCCCTGCATGTCATAGCCCACAAGGCGGACGGGGCCATGCGTGATGCTCTCACCATCTTCGACCAGACCGTGGCGTTCTGCGGCAACAAGGTGAAGTATGAGGATGTGCTGCACAACCTCAACGTGCTGGATTACGAATACTGTTTCAGGCTCGTGGATGCCTTCCTTGCTGGGGATTATGCCACGGCCTTCCTGATATTCGACGAGGTGCTTTCCAAGGGCTTCAACTCGCTTTATTTCGTGAGCACCCTGGCGTCGCACCTCAGGGACCTGCTTGTAAGCAGAACCGGCGGGCTCGAGTCCCTGCTCAACCTTCCGGATACTCTGCGCAGGCGCTATGCGGAACAGGCGGCGAAATGTCAGTTGCGTTTCCTCTATGATGCGCTGTCCGTGTGCTCGCAGTGCGAGGCCGGTTACAGGACGGCATCCAACCAGAGACTGCATATAGAGTTCGCCCTGATGAAGTTGTCCTTCCTCAATTCCGCTCCACAGCCGGCGGTTCAGGCCGTTGCGCCACAGTCCAGGCAGCCTGTTGAGGCCCGGACTTCCGCTGCCCCTTCTGCTCCTGCTGTCGCTGCCGCTCCAGAACAGCCGGCAGCCGCTTCAGAAAAGCCTGCAGTTCAGCCGGCAGTTGCCTATGCGGGCGCCAAAGAAGATAAGGGCCAGGCCAGGCCACGAGGAAGTCGCGGCGGGTCTTCGCTTTCCCTGAGTTCGCTGATGAAGGAGGCTGAAGCGTCGGCACCTGCAGAGGCGGCTCCGACCCCGTCCACGACGGAAGCGAAGGAGACTGTGGTCCTGGATGAAGCTGCCATAACTGCCAGGTGGCAAGAACTTGCGGCCCAGTTCGGCAGCCAACCCAGACTCTCCAATGCCCTCTCCAACGCCGGACTGAAACTGTGTCCGGATCTCGGGGACGGGCGCAAATATGTGGAGTTCTCGGTAGTGAGCGATGCGCAGAAGCGCTGGATTGAGGAGAAGGTATTGCGCAGGCTCGAGGAGAACTTCGGCCAGTTGCTCGGCTGCGGTGTGAAGCTCGTTCCGACCGTGATTCCGGACGACGGGACTAATGAAAAAAGGGTGTACACTCCCACCGAAAAGGCGGAGTATATCATGTCGCATAACGAGGAGGTACGCGGCCTTGTCAAGGACCTGTCGCTCGATGTAAACTGATACGCGGGGGATTCATCCTGCGGACCTGTCAAGAATGAAAGAATTGTAACAAGGATACAAAGGAAATGAAACTGCGTTGCGAAAACCTTGTCAAGAAGTACGGTATGAGAACCGTGGTCAAGGAAGTGTCGATGGAGGTCAATCAGGGGGAGATAGTGGGTTTCCTCGGTCCTAACGGAGCCGGGAAAACGACGAGTTTCTATATGATTACTGGCCAGATAGTTCCCAATTCTGGCAGGGTGTTCCTCGATGAAGAGGACATTGCCCGTCTTCCCATGTACAAGAGGGCGCAGAAAGGCATAGGCTACCTGCCCCAGGACGCGTCGGTCTTCCGCAAAATGTCGGTGGAGGACAATATAGTCTCCGTAATGGAAATGAAGGGTATGCCCTCCGCGGAGCGCAAGGAAAGGCTCGAATCTCTTATAGACGAGTTCAACCTCTCCAAGGTGCGCAAATCCCTCGGAATACAGTTGTCCGGAGGCGAGAGACGGCGCTGCGAAATTGCAAGGGCCCTCGCCATAGACCCCAAGTTCATCCTTTTGGACGAGCCTTTCGCCGGGGTGGACCCCATAGCCGTGGAAGACATTCAGTACATAATCGCGAAACTCAAATACCGTAACATAGGCGTTATCATCACCGACCACAACGTGGGCGAGACCCTGGCCATTACCGACAGGGCCTACCTGCTCTATGAAGGCACCATACTTCAGGAGGGGACCCCGGAAGAACTGGCATCGGACGAGGATGTCCGTACCAAGTATCTCGGTTCGGGCTTCGTGCTAAAGCGGTCGGTATCAGTGGAAAGGGCAAGGGCGGAATACCTGGCCAGACAAGCGTCTTCAGTGGCATAAACCGGCAGTTTTTATGAAATTACCCGATATTATCATCGCCGTGGACGGCTATTCTTCCACGGGAAAGAGTACTCTCGCCAGGTTGGTTGCGGCCGAGTTCGGCTTCCTTTATCTCGATTCCGGTGCGCTTTACAGGGCCGTCACGCTTTTCGCCCGCGAGTCTGGCCTCATTTCCGGGGACTCTGAAATTTCTCCGGCCCTGGAGACTGCTCTCGAAACTCTCGAAGTGCATTTCGATGCCCGCGGACACTGCTGTATGGGCGGACGCTGCATAGAGGAGCAGATACGTTCAATGGAAGTATCCTCGCAGGTAAGTCCCGTATCGGCGGTGCCTTACGTTCGGAACTGGGTGGACGACTGCCTTCACAGGCTTGCAGCAGAAGGCCGTGTGGTGATGGATGGCAGGGACATAGGCACGACCGTATTCCCCCATGCCGGGCTCAAGATTTTCATGAGCGCAAGACCCGAGGTAAGGGCCCGCAGACGTTACGACGAGATGATTGCCAGGGGCGCGGCGGCAGATTATGAGGAAGTACTTGCGAATCTCAGAGAACGCGACTATATCGATTCCCACCGTGAGGCTTCTCCCTTGAGAAGGGCGCCGGATGCCTTCTGCATCGACAATTCCGATATGACAATGAAGGAAGAACTCGCCTGGGTGCGCGGCCTGCTCCAGGGCAAGTTCGGCATTTTGGACGATGAAGGTCGAGATTGATTCCCATTCCGGTTTCTGTGGCGGAGTAATCCGGGCCATAAGTGCCGCTGAGACCCGTTTGGGCGACTTCGGAGGGCGTCTGTACTCTTTAGGCGCCATAGTTCACAACGAGGAGGAACTTTCGAGGTTGGAGTCCATGGGCCTTTCGACCGTATCTGCATCCGAACTCCGGGATTTGGAGCACAAACCCGGGGAACCCCTGCTCATAAGGGCACACGGGGAGCCGCCCGAGGTCTACCGCATGGCCGGCGAACTCGGTTACAGGATTATAGACTGCACCTGCCCCGTGGTTCTCAAACTCCAGAAAGACATACGGGAGGCCTATGCAAGGCTCAGTGAAGGCGGCGGGCGCATAGTGATTTTCGGGAAAGAGGGCCATCCGGAGGTTCTCGGCCTGGTGGGACAGGTGGGCGGAGACGTGGTCGTGGTCCAGAATCCGGATCAGGCCGTGGACATGGTGGAGAGCGGCAGGCTCCGCACCGACAGGGATATAGAAGTATTTTCCCAGACCACCATGGACCCGGAGGGCTACGCCAGGCTGTGTTCCTATCTGCGTTCCAGGATGCAGGGGGCGGAACTCAGGGTACACAGTACAATATGCTCGCAGGTGGCTTCGCGCCACAAGGAACTGGCAGAGTTCGCCCGCAAACACGACATAGTGGTATTCGTCTCGGGGGCGCAGAGTTCCAACGGCAAGGTGCTCTTCGAACTTTGCCGCAGGGAGAATCCCCGTACCATACACCTGTCCTCCGATGCGGATATAAGGCCCGGATGCTTCCCCGAGGGTGCGAGCGTGGGGGTGTGCGGCGCCACATCCACGCCGAAATGGCTGCTGGAGAAAGTGGCCGCAGCGATAGAAAATTTGCAATAATTCCCGTAATTGACTAATTTCGCCGTGGTTTTACGGAGCCTGTGAATTTCGGAATATCAAGCATCAAAAACATATTTTATGGCAACAACAGCAGATTTTAAAAACGGTCTTTACCTCAAATACAATGACAAGCCCTGCCAGATTGTGTGGTTCCAGCATGTCAAGCCCGGCAAGGGTCCCGCTTTCGTCAAGACGAAGCTCCGCAATCTTGAGAACGGCCGTATTCTTGAGAATACCTTCACTGCCGGTGCCAGAATCGAGACTATAGACGTGGAACGCCGTCCCTATCAGTTCCTCTATGCCGAGGACGACGGATTCAACTTCATGCACGAGGAGACTTTCGAGCAGATACTCCTCCCCAAGGACGTGGTTGCGAATTCTGACCTGATGAAGGAAGGGCAGCATGTAGAGATGATGTTCGTTGTGGGCGAAGAGAAATGCCTCACCTGCGAGCTCCCTACGTACGTAACCCTTGAAGTGACCTATTCGGAGCCTGCGGTAAAGGGCAACACCGCATCCACCTCCGCCCTCAAGGAGGTAACACTCGAGACCGGGGCGAAGATTATGGTTCCTCTGTTCATAGAGACCGGCGACAGGATTACCGTGAACACCACGGACCGCGCATACGGCCAGAGGGTATAACATCGCAGTTCCGGCGCGAGGGCCGGCGTGGCCTGCGTTCTAAAATTCGTCGGACTGACCTTTAAAAAAATCGGGCGCCTGATTACAGACGCTCGATTTTCAGTTGTTGTATTCTGTAGCTGTCCCCCCTGGATCTCACGAATATCGTCACCGTGAAATTTTCTCCTCCCGCCGTCATGCTTCCGAGGGCATATTTCATATTGGATTTCTCGGCGGTGTGTGTGATAGTGAAAGAACTGGGGGTGTGGGAATCGAAGAAAGCCTTGAGTATACGCTGGGCCTGTGCCTTGCTCACGGTTCTTCCGTTGTTCATCACCGCTATCTCGAGATTGTCATCGAACCAGGCTGCAAGGCATTCTGCATCGCCCTTGACTATGTACTTGCCTATTGGGAGGAAGACATCGTTCCTTTGGGGCACCTGTGTCTGGGCCTGCGTACCGATGCAGGCAAGGACCAATGCAGCTGTCGCAGATATTTTGTACAAAAAAGACACGCCGCCGTATTTTGCAAATATCAAGCCACATACATATCTTTGTCACATGCGAATAAGTCTGATTGTTGTGGGGAAAACCGATGTCCGTTGGGTCAGGGAAGGTCTCGAGATGTATGTCGCGAGACTGGGGCATTACCTTCCTTTCACCCTGACCGAGTTGCCCGCACTCAAAAACACCTCCGCTCTCAGCGAGGACATGATACGGGCGCGGGAGGGGGAATCGCTGCTCAAGGCCCTGAAGCCTTCCGACTACGTTGTTTTGCTGGACGAGAGGGGACGGAAGTACCGCTCGATAGAGTTTGCCCGTTACCTGCAGGACAGGATTTCGCACGGAGGGCGCGACATGGTCTTCATGATCGGCGGGGCCTACGGCTTTTCGCAGCCTGTTTACGACAGGGCGGACGGGATGCTGTCGCTCTCGGACATGACCTTTTCTCACCAGATGGTTAGAACGATTTTTGCAGAACAGCTCTACCGCGCTTTCACCATCATGAAGGGCGAGCCCTACCACCATGAATGACAATCCCATAAATAAAGACAGACAGATTCCGGGAATGAAGAACAAGCGTAAGATATTGGATATTTCGTCAGCCGCCCTGCTGGTCGTCAGCGTCGTGCTGATGATTCTGTCGCTGAGCACCTACAGGCTCTCGGAAAATGACGGCCGGGTGGCCAGGAGGATTTCGCGCAACATAGAAAAGAAACTGAGTTCCCTCGAGGGCTTCATGCGTCAGGCGGTGGAGTCGGACTACACTCAGTGGCTGCAACTTGACAAGTTCCCGGAAGATATGGTAGTCTACCGCTATTGCGCGGATACGCTCCAGTCCTGGTGCAACGAGTTCCCCATTCCCAACGACAACATCCGGACCCGCACGTATATTCCCTTCCTCCGCGACCCGAGACTGATGCTCGAGTCGCCTCTCGTGAATGTGGGAACGGAGCCGTCGCTGATGTCGCTCGGCATGAAACAGTATGTGGTCGAGTCCATGGTGGAAGGCGATTGCCGTATCATAGGCGGAGTCGAAATATCGGATTTTACCATTCCCGCCAACTACACCCCGGGCCCCATTTCAGATTACGGGGGCGAAGTCGTGTCGGTCCGTGGTATACCCCTTTTCCGCATTATGTACGAGATGCGGACTACCCCTGCATTGGAAGATTCCTCGCTCATGTGGGCGGCAATAGTTCTCTTTCTGGTGGCGGCCTACCTTTTCCTGTTGGGCAAGAGGTCCCTGCCCAGATTCGGAATAAGTGCCGGAGTGACAGTCGCCGTGATGTCGGCGCTGTTTTTCCTCGGCAAGCGGATGAGCGACCAGTTCACCATGTTCTCTCCCGAACTCTATGCGAGCAGCGGGATGTTGTATTCGCTTGGAGCGGTGGTTCTCGTCAATTTCACGATAGTGGCCATAGCTCTGGACCTCTATCTGGTCCGAAAGCAACTGTGCGGGCTCTTTACTTCACGCGGGCGGGCCGTAGTCGGCTTTGCGGCCGTGATAATCGCCGTGGTGCTGACAGGTCTCTATACCTTCTTCATTGTCAAGAATATAATTCTGAATTCCGGGATATGTCTCGAACTCTACCGGATTGACGAGGTGTCCAAATTCAGCGTGGCTGTCTATATTTCCATAATGACGATGCTGCTCGGCATCCCCCTGCTTCTGCAGACCTTCCGCCCTCTTGCCCTGCGGGTTACAGGCTTCAGTTACGATGCCCTGTCCATGAAAAGCCGCGTGGCAGGCTCCCTGATAGTGGCGATTTTTCTCGTTCTGACCACTTCGGTGCTCGGATTCAGGAAAGAGCAGGACAGGCTGGAGATGCTGGCCAACCGCCTGGCCTTCGACAGGGACATAGGCCTGGAGGTCTTTATCAGGAGAGTGGAACCGCAGATAGCCGAAGACAGGGTGATAGCGGCACTTTCGCGCTTCAGCAACACCGAAATGGTAATCCAGAACAGGATAATCGAGGGGCATTTCGGCAACCGGCTGACGAACTATTCGCTGTCGGCGTACGTATTCAACAGGGACAACAACACCAGGGCCTCGGCCGCGAGGTACAATTCCCTTGTGCGGGGCGGGGTAAGCATAGCCGACAATTCGCGTTTCCTCTACGTGAAGCGCGACAACGGACATTCCTACTATGTGGGTGTGTTCCTGTATATGTCTGAAGACGGGGACATTTCCAGAGTGGTCCTGAGACTGGAGCAGCGCTATCTCGGCAGTAACCGGGGCTATGCCCGCATCTTCGGACTTACGCCTCCGGGCAGGGCCTCCATTCCCCAGGGCTATTCCTATGCCCGCTACGAGGGGAGGGACCTCAAGGACTATTTCGGCAACTACGCCTATCCGACAAATATGGGCCGGAAGGAGGCGGAAGAGGTCTATTCGGCCGAGTCCGTGCAGATGGTCTTGAACGGTTATGCCCATTTCGTTACCCGGGTGGGCATGAACGAGGTCATAGTCATATCGAGGACGAGATTCACCGCCCTGACCTATGCGGAGACGGCGATAGTGCTGGCCCTGCTGTTTTTCCTGCTGAATTCACTCCTGCTCATAGGCAGCGAGAAGCAGAAAGTCTTCGACCACAGCTATTTCCGCAAGAGGATAACCATAGTGCTCCTCTTCTCTCTGATAAGCACGCTGCTCATAATGGCCACCGTCAGCGTACTCTTCGTGTATTCGAGCTACGGGAAAAACATGAACATGGTCATGTCCGACAAAATCAGCGCGATTACTTCCATGCTGGAGGCCGGGACTTCCGGGGTGGGCTCCCTGTCGGAAGTGGACAGGAACGCCCTTATGCGCCTGTTGAGGGAGGTGAGTGACGATACCGACTCCGACATAACCCTGTATTCGCCGTCGGGTCAGTTCGTCATGTCTTCGACACCCTTCGTTTTTGAAAGGCTGATGCCCGAAGGACGCATCAACGGTGAGGCCTACGGGGAAATCGTCTACGACTACAAGCGTTACAGCATATTCAGCGACAAGATGGGCGGACGGCGTTTCTATCATCTTTATGCACCTATCATGGGCGAACACGGGAAGATGATAGCCATAGTGGCGTCGCCTTACAACGAGCCGGAGCACGATTTGATGAAGGACAACGCATCGCACCTCGTCTCAATAGTCGCGCTGTTCTTCGTGTTCATGATGGTGGCCGTGCTTTCCGTGTCAAGGGTGGTCGACAGGATGTTCGCGCCGCTCAGCGAGATGAGCCGCAACATGGGCAGCAGCGAAGGCCCCGACACCCTTCAATACATAGAGTACGACAGGGAAGACGAGATTTCAGCGATAGTCCAGTCCTACAACCGTATGGTCAGGGAACTGTCGGAGAGTTCAAAGAAGCTCGCCCAGGCGGAGAGGGACAAGGCCTGGAGTGAAATGGCAAGGCAGGTCGCCCATGAAATCAAGAACCCGCTGACTCCCATGAAACTCCAGCTGCAGAGGGTCATCTACCTCAAGGAGAAGGGCGACCCCACCTGGCGGGAGAAGTTCGACAATGCGAGCCGCGTCATACTTGACCACATAGACATACTCGCGGATACGGCCAACGAATTCTCCACCTTCGCAAAACTCTATACCGAGCAGCCCGTGCCCGTGGTGCTCGACAAGATGATACATGAGGAGATTTCGATGTTTGACAACAGCGGGAACATACGCTTCGATTTCATAGCCCTCGAGGGCGTGACGGTGCTGGCCCCTAAGCCCCAGCTCACCCGTGTAATCGTCAATCTGCTGAACAATTCCATCCAGGCCATAGGCGACAAGGAGGGCGGGCGCATAATTATTTCGTTGAGGCACTCGGTGCGCGAGGGTTTCTACGATATAGTCTGCGAGGACAACGGACCGGGAGTGGCCGAAGAGAATGTGGAAAAACTCTTCACGCCGAACTTTACCACCAAGAGCGCCGGCTCGGGCCTCGGTCTGGCCATAAGCCGGAGCATACTCGAGAAGTGCGGGGCTACGATTACCTACTCGCGCTCCTTTGTGCTGGGAGGAGCCTGCTTTACGATCTGCTATCCCAAACCCGGCCCCGGGGAATTATAGCTATTTCTTCCTGCAGTAAATCTGTACGGGACAGCCGGTGAAACCGAAATTCTTGCGCAACTGGTTTTCGAGGAAGCGCTTGTAGGGGTCCTTTATGTACTGGGGCAGGTTGCAGAAGAATGCAAAGGCGGGGAAACGCGTGGGCAACTGCGTGATATACTTGATTTTGACGTACTTGCCCTTCCATGCGGGAGGAGGGGTCTCTTCCACTATGGGCAGTAGGGTCTCGTTGAGCACGGCGGTGGAAATCTTCCGGGAATAGTTGGCGTAGACCTCGGTCGCGGCCTTGAGCACATCCTGGATGCGCTGCTTGTTTATCACTGAAGTGAAGATTACCGGAACATCGCTGAAGGGTGCGAGCCTCTGCCTCAACGCATCGGTGTACTGCTTCATCGTGTTCGAGTCCTTCTCGAAAAGGTCCCACTTGTTCACCACGACCACGCAGCCCTTGCGGTTCTTCAGAATCATGTTGAAGATGTGCATGTCCTGGGCCTCCATGCCGGAAGTGGCGTCAATCATGAGTATGCACACGTCGGAATGCTCTATGGCCCTGATTGAACGCATCACGGAATAGAATTCAAGGTCTTCTTGTACCTTGTTCTTTCTCCTGATTCCAGCGGTGTCCACGAGCATGAACTCGAAACCGAACTTGTTGTAATGAGTTTCTATGGAGTCGCGGGTCGTGCCGGCCACGGGGGTGACTATGTTTCTTTCCTCGCCGAGCAGGGCGTTTATCATGGAGGACTTGCCCACGTTGGGCTTGCCCACGATGGTGATGCGGGGCAGTTTGGCGCGGGGGTCGTCGGCATCGGAACTGTCTTGGGGCAGCACCTGGAGCACAGTGTCGAGCAACTCGCCCGTGCCGCTGCCGTTGGCCGCCGAAATGCTGTAGATTTCCCCGAGTCCGAGAGAATAGAACTGGTAGGCGTCATATATCTTCTCCCCGTTGTCCACCTTGTTCACGCAGAGTATCACGGGCTTGCGCGAGCGGCGGAGTATGTCGGCCATCTCGGCATCGTAGTCGGTGATGCCCGTGGCGACCTCGACCATGAAAATCACGGCATCCGCCTCGTCTATCGCTATCTGTACCTGGGAACGTATGGCCGTTTCGAAGACATCGTCCGAATTGGTGGTGTATCCTCCGGTATCCACTACCGAGAATTCGCGCCCGCACCATTCGCAGCGCCCGTAATGGCGGTCGCGTGTGACGCCCGCAGTATCGTCCACGATGGCCTGCCTCATTCCCACGAGGCGGTTGAAGAGCGTCGACTTGCCTACGTTAGGACGTCCGACAATTGCTACCAGACTCATATAATTTACAAGTGTTGCATGCGTCGGAGAAATCACCGCCGCATTTGATTTTGTGGAGTTCGGCGTCCTGGTCCTTGAAACAGTTTATGCCGCGCTTGCGCATTTCCTCATTGGAGCCCACATCGAAACTCGGGAAATCCTTTTTCCTGAAGATGATGTTGAAACACAGTCCGAAGACGCTGAGACCGACCAGCACTATTGCCAATAATATAACTTTCATACGGTTTCCCGGTTTGCCGCTGCTGTTTCCGGGGGTGACCCGAATGCGACATCCGGCCACCCTCCGAACCCGTCCCGACCCCTGTCAGGTGCAGACCCTTCGGGGTGGGGCGGTTCAAACCGCGAAGTTAGTCATTTTCAGTTAAAATACGAAATCCCGGCTTATGGATTCGTAGTTGTAGACCTTGTGTATTATGTTTGCGAAGACCCCGGTCATGGAAACGATGCGCACCTTGCTGTCACCCTCAAGTTCGGGATGGGGAATGGTGTCGGTGATAAAGACATGCGAGAGTACTGAATCGTGAATCCTCTTCATGGCGTCCCCGGTGAGCAGGCCATGGGTGGCGCAGGCCATGACACTCCTGGCTCCCTTGTTCATCAGCAGTTCCGCAGCCTTGCACAGTGTCCCCGCCGTGTCTATCATGTCGTCGACTATGATGATGTTCTTGCCTTCGACCTCACCTATTGCGGTTATGGAACCCACCACGTTGGCACGGTCGCGGGTCTTGTGGCAGATGATTACTGAGGACTCCAGCTCCTTGGCGTAGGCATTGGCCCGCTTCGCTCCTCCCATGTCGGGGGCCGCGATTGCGAGGTTGTCTATACCGAGGCTCTTGATGTAGGGGATAAATACCGTGCTCGCATAAACATGGTCGAGCGGGAAGTCGAAGAAGCCCTGAATCTGGTCGGCGTGGAGGTCGCAGGCCATGACCCTGTCGGCGCCGGCGGCCCTGAGCAGATTGGCTACCAGTTTGGCGCCTATGGCCACGCGAGGGCGGTCTTTCCTGTCCTGCCTTGCCCAGCCGAAATAGGGCATGACCGCCACCACTTCGTCTGCGGAAGCCCTCTTGGCTGCATCTATGGTGAGCAGCAGTTCCATCAGGTTGTCTGAAGGGGGGACAGTTGACTGGATTATGTAGACGGCGGCACCTCTGACGCTTTCGGAGAACATGGGTTGGAATTCTCCGTCACTGAACTGGGTGACATCCAAGACTCCGAGATGAACCTCGGGCTCGTCAGGGTATCTGATTGAATTGAGTTTCTCGATTACCTTGCTTGCGAAGTCCTTTGAGGCCCGGCAGGCGAATACTTCCAGTCTGTGAGAATGTTGCATTTTTCGGTATGGTTAAAGTGATTCCAGAATCTTGCCTATGTAATCCAAAATTTCCTGTTTTCCGCTGCCGGTCTGTGAGGAACTGCAGAATATCGGCGGAAGTTCCTCCCATTGTCTGAGGAGTATTTCCCTGTCCTTCTCTATCTGGTTCTGAAGAGCAACCGGGCCGCGCTTGTCGCATTTTGTCATTATCAGCGCGAATGGGATGCCGTTCTCCCCGAGCCTGACTAAAAAATCAGTGTCAATGGTGCCTATGTCGTGCCTGGAGTCAATCAGGACGAAGAGCAGGACCAGTTCCCGGGAATTCAGTATGTAGTCATCAATTACTTCGCCTATGGCCTCCTTCTCCTTCTTCCCCACCTTGGCATAGCCGTAACCGGGAAGGTCGACGAGATACCAGCTGTCATTGATGAGAAAGTGGTTCACCAATCGGGTTTTGCCGGGGGTGGAGGATGTCATGGCCAGTTTGCTGTTGCCGCAGAGGGTGTTGATAAGAGAGGACTTGCCCACGTTCGAGCGCCCTATGAAGGCGAACTCGGGCAATGTTCTCCGCGGCTTCTGACTCACTTTCGTGCTGCTGCCCGCAAATTTTGCCTCCGAGATTTTCATGAGCTTCCTGGCCTCTGTCTGACGTTCATTGTGCTGGTAGAAAACGGCCCGTCCCGCTTTCGGGGGACAAATATAGTGAAATTTGACGGATTTCTTAATTTTGCTGGCATGAGGGAAGATGCAATCGGATTATATGAGTTGCAGCGTCTGATACGGGAGGGAATAGAAGAGGTCCTGCCCGGGCGCGTGTGGGTGCGTGCCGAGATTGCCTCGGTGCAGGCCCGGGCCAACGGCCACTGTTACATGGAGTTGTGTCACAGCGAGAACGGCAGGGTCATCGCCAAGGCCAGGGCCGTGATTTGGCGCAATATCTACGGACCGCTGAGCATATATTTCCGCGAAAGTGCCGGGGAGGAACTGAAGGCGGGTATGGAGATTCTCGCGGGGGTTCAGGTCACGTACAACGAACTCTATGGACTCAGTCTTACGATTTACGAAATAGAGCCGGCCTTCACTATAGGCGCTTCCGAACTGGAAAAGCGTAAGACCATAGGGAAACTGACAGAGGAGGGGATGATGGACAGGCAGCAGGCCCTGACCCTGCCCCTGCTTCCGCGCAGGCTTGCGGTGATTTCGGCCCGAGATGCCGCCGGATACGGGGATTTCTGTCGCCATCTTCTTGAAAACGAATACGGTTTCGCCTTCTCCGTGAGCCTTTTCGAAGCCGCGATGCAGGGGAAGGGCGCACCCGGGTCTATATGCGAAGCCCTCGCGGCAGCCGAGACTTCGGAGGAAAAATTCGATGCCGTGCTCATCCTGAGGGGAGGAGGCTCCTCGCTCGACCTTGCCTGCTTCGACGATTACGGGCTCTGTTACAGGATTGCGGCCTGCACGCTTCCGGTCGTTACGGCCATAGGCCACGACAGGGACTATCATGTGGCGGATATGGTGGCCTTCGACCATTGCAAGACCCCTACTGCCCTCGCCGACATGTTCATTGATGCCGTAGCCGCAGAGGATGCGAGGCTTACGGATTTCGGGACCAGATTGAGACTGGCATTCTCCTCGAGGCTTGCGTCGATGAATTCCGCACTGGACCTGCTCGAAACCCGCATACGGGCGGCAGACCCCCGCAATGTGCTTTCCAAGGGCTATACCCTCGTGGCCGATGCCTCCGGACATATACTCAAATCCGTTTCCTCTGTCCGTCAGGGCGATATTCTGAAGGTGCTTTTCAATGACGGTTCGATTGAGGCCGTCGCAAACAAGGTTTCCGGCTCATACTGAGCGATAAATTGCTAACTTTATGGATACGAAATTTGTCTGTCTTCCTTCATGGGGACCAAAACTGTTTTAGATGTATGAATATGGAAGAATTCGATTACTCAAAGGCCGTAGAGGAACTTGAACTCATAGCCCGGAAGGTAGAGGACCCGGCCACCCCTTTAGGTGAGATAGACGGATTTATCCGGCGTTCCGACGAACTCATAGGAAAATGCCGTGAGTATCTTAGAACATTGAGAAGTACATCCGATAATCTATGACTATGAAAAAGAAAATTTATGAAACTGACCCGTGGCTGGAACCATACCGCGGGGCAGTGGATGCCAGACACGAGCGTATTCTCGCTGACAGGAAAAAACTCTGCGGTGACGGGCCGCTCTCTCCTGCGGTCAACAACCACTTCTACTACCCTCTGCACAAGGAGGGAGACTTCTGGGTAATCAGGGAATGGGCCCCGAATGCCACCCGCATTTATCTCATAGGGGAATTCAATAACTGGAAACGCATTGAAAGTTACGCTTTCAGCCCCGTAGGCCAGGGCAACTGGGAACTGAAGCTGCCGGCAACTTTCCTGCATCACGGGGACCTCTACAAACTCTGGGTGGAATGGCCCGGGGGTGGAGGCGAGAGACTTCCCGTCTATACGGTCCGGGCGGTGCAGGACCCCGAGACCAAACTTTTCTGCGCGCAGGTATGGAACCCCGTGCCCTACGAATGGAAGTCCCGCAGGCCGGGCAAGCGTCCTCATCCGCTGATTTACGAATGCCACATAGGCATGAGTTCCGAGGAGGAGAAGGTCGCCGGCTTCGACGAGTTCCGCAGGAATGTGCTCCCCCGGGTGAAGGCTCTCGGCTACAACGTGTTGCAGGTAATGGCCCTCCAGGAACATCCCTACTACGGTTCCTTCGGCTATCAGGTCTCGAATTTCTTCGCCCTCAGTTCGCGTTTCGGGACTCCGGAAGAATTCAAGCGCCTGGTGGACGAGGCCCACAGGATGGGCATAGCCGTAATCATGGACATAGTACATTCCCATTCCGTGGGCAATGAACTCGAGGGTATATGCCGCATCGACGGCCACGATGACCTGTATTTCTACGGCGGGCCCCAGGGCTATCATCCCGCCTGGGGAACCCGTTGCTTCGATTACGGCAAGGACGAGGTCAAGTACTTCCTGCTTGCCAACTGCAAGTTCTGGCTGGAGGAGTATCATCTCGACGGCTTCCGCTTCGACGGGGTCACCAGTATGCTCTACTGGGACCACGGACTCGGCACAGATTTCAACGGCTACGACCGCTACTTCGGGAACGGGGTGGACGAGAATGCCGTCAGCTACCTTGCCCTCGCCAACATGCTCATCCATGAGATCAATCCCAATGCCATAACCATAGCCGAGGATGTCAGCGGCATGGCCGGTCTGGCCGCACCCTTTGAGGCCGGGGGAGTGGGTTTCGACTTCCGCATGGCCATGGGCATAGCCGACCACTGGATAAAGTGGATAAAGGAACTTTCGGACGAGCAGTGGAGCATGTGGGGTATGTGGTACGAACTGACCAACAAGCGCAGCGACGAAAAGACCATATCCTATGCGGAATGCCACGACCAGGCCCTCGTGGGCGACAAGACCATAATCTTCCGCCTCATAGACAAGGAAATGTACTGGTTTATGGACAAGAAGTCGCAGAATCTGCTCGTGGACAGGGGGCTCGCCCTGCACAAGATGATACGTTTGGTGACGCTTGCGACCGCGGGCGGGGGCTACCTGAACTTCATGGGCAACGAATTCGGCCATCCCGAATGGATAGACTTCCCGAGGGAGGGCAACGGCTGGTCCTACAAGTATGCCCGCAGACAATGGTCGCTCGCGGACTCGGATTCACTGCACTACCGCGGCCTGATGAAATTCGATTCCGCAATGATTCGCTACGTGAAGTCGGAGAAGATTCTTAACGGAGTTCCGGAGCAGCTCTACGTGGACGATGAGAGGAAAGTTTTGATATTCAGACGGGGAAATAGTATATTTGCGTTCAATTTTAACCCGACTGTCTCTTATGAAGACTTCAGCTTTGCTGCCCCGGACGGGGAATATGTACTTGCTTTCGATTCCGATGATGCGGACTTTGACGGCTTTTCCCGACTCGGACGCGCCGAGCGTCACCGGACCGTCGACGGCCGGCTGTCCCTCTACCTGCCGTCCAGGGTTGCAATAGTCTTGAAACAAACTGTGTAGTTAAATATGGCTTTTTTAAAATTCAACAAGTCCGAACTTGTAAACCTGGTGTATTCGCTCAGGAGAGAAATCATCTGTGCGAACAAGTCGGGGGCGTACTGTAACACGACCATCGTAACGGGCAACACAAGACGTTATCACGGTCTGCTTGCAGTGACACTCGACCGCTTCGGGGGAGACAGGTTCCTGCTTTTGTCGGCCGTGGATGAGAGCCTTGTCATCAACGGCAAGCAATTCAACTTGGGCATACGTCGCTATGGCGATACCTATGGACAACGGGGCCACAAGTACATTGTTGACTTCAGCGCCGATTCGGTACCGCAGGTTACCTACAGGATAGGCAAGGTGGTGTTGCGCAAGAGCTTCCTCCTTGCTCCGGACAGGGATCAGGTGCTGCTCAAATACGAGCTTCTTCAGGCCGAGGAGCCCGTCAAACTGATTCTCAGGCCATATCTTGCGTTCCGAAACGTTCACGACCTTACGCACCGTAACGATGCGGCCAACGTTTACGGGACGGAAATCCAGAACGGAATGGCTTTCAAGCTGTATCCGAATTTCCCCGATCTGAACATCCAGATCAGCAATTCAAAGGCGCGTTTCGTCGCCAATCCCTATTGGGACAACAACATCACCTACTCCGACGAGCGCCGCAGGGGTTTCGACTGCGTGGAGGACCTCCTCGTTCCCGGCAGTTTCGAGATGACCCTCAGGCCCGGCGCTTCCGTGGTGCTTTCGGCCTCGCTCATGCAGGAGGAACCTGCCAAATTCAAGAGACTCTTTACCTCCAGCGTCAAGGCTGCGGGAGAAATCACCGGCTACCGTGACCAGCTCCGCCGTTGCGCCGCTTCCCTCATTACGGACCATAACTCCCGCAAGAAGATAAATGCGGGGTATTCATGGCTTTACACCGGTCTCCTCAGGGAAACTCTGGTCTCTCTCTCCGGACTGACCCTCTACGGTCTGAACAGTCCCAAACTCTATGAGGAAATCCTTGACAATATCGTGGCAGATGAGCAGGAAAGGCTTTTCCGCCGCACTACCCAGGTGGAGTCTCCGCTCTATCTCGCGGTTTCACTCCAGCAGTACATAGACTATGGAGCCGACGAGAAGGCTGTATGGAAGAAGTACGGAGTCATCATGAAGGGAGTGCTCGAAAGCTATCTTCCCGGAGAGCGCAAGGAGATTGCCATGCAGCCCAACGGCCTGCTTTGGGCGGAGAAGGAAAATGTGGCCCTGACATGGATGAACGCTTACATAGACGGACATCCCGTGACGGAGAGGGCGGGCTGTCAGGTGGAAACCAATGCGCTGTGGTATAACGCAATATGCTTCGCGATAGAGATGGAGACCAAGTACGGGCCCAAGCGCAGCCGTTTTCTCTCCAAGTGGAAGGCCACACGCGACATGGTGAAGGATAACTTCCAGAAGACATTCTGGAACGACAGCATAGGCTGCCTCGCGGACTATGTGGACAACAAAGGACAGAACCTGGACATAAGGCCCAACCAGTTGTGTGCGGTGGCCCTCAAGTATTCCCCCGTGGACGAGCTGCTCGTTCCGGCCATACTCAGGGTGGTGGACAGGGAGCTCGTGACCTCACGCGGAATACGCACTCTCTCTCCCCGCGATGTCAAGTACAAGGGAATATATGAGGGTTCGCAGGCCGAAAGGGACCTTGCCTACCACCAGGGCAGCGCGAGACCCTTCCTGCTCGAACCTTACGTAATCGCCTCGCTGCATGTCAAGGGAGCCTCCTTCGTGAAGAGGGCCGAATGGCTCGTGGAGGGTTTCTATGCCGACCTCAACAAGCACGGCGTGGGTGCGTTCTCCGAACTTTATGACGGAGATCCCCCGCATGAGCCGCACGGTGCCATTTCTTCGGCGCTGAGTACGGCCACGTTGCTGACAGTAGAATATTTGTTGGACAAATACAGGGAGGAAGTGAAATGAAAGTCCTGATGTTCGGATGGGAGTTCCCGCCCCATATCACGGGCGGACTCGGAACGGCCTGCGAAGGCATAGTCAAGGGACTTGCCCACAACGGAGTGGAGACACTTTTCGTGATGCCCCACGCTTACGGGGACGAGGACCAGAGCAGTGCCACCATAATCAACGCGAGCGACGTGGCCGTGTCGTATATGAGCGATACGATCGAGGAGTTCGTGGACAAGGTGAAATACATAAGCGTGGACTCCAATATAGTGCCCTACGTCGACCCTGACGAGTATTACGAGGCGCTCGAGGAGCTGAGGAAAAACCACAAGCGCGAGACCACCGTAGGCTTCGGCCAGAAGATAAGCTTTTCCGGAAAGTACGGGGCCAATCTGCTGGACGAGGTGTCGAAGTATGCCCAGGTCGGCGGAACCATAGCCATGGAGCACAAGGACGAGATAGACCTCATTCATGCCCATGACTGGCTCACCTACCTTGCCGGGGTGGCTGCGAAGGAACTCACCGGAAAGCCCCTCATTGTCCATGTCCACGCCACTTCCTTCGACCGCGGAACCGACGATATGGTCGATTCAAGGGTGTATGAGATTGAGAAGAGGGGAATGGCGGTCGCCGACAAGGTGGTTACGGTCAGCGACCTGACCCGCAACATAGTCATCAACAAGTACGGAATAGACCCCGCCAAGGTGGTCACTGTCCACAATGCCGTGGATTTCAGCAACCGCGACAGTATGAACGTGGAGAGGGGAGTGCGCGACAAGGTGGTCACCTTCCTCGGACGCATCACCTTCCAGAAAGGGCCGGACTATTTCATCGAGGCAGCCGCGAAGGTGCTCAAGAGGACGAAAAACGTGCGCTTCGTGATGGCCGGCAGCGGTGACATGATGACACGCGCCATACAGCACGTGGCACGGCGCGGAATCTCCGACCGTTTCCACTTCACGGGATTCCTCAAGGGGCCCGAGGTGCAGAAGATGTTCGCGCTTACGGACGTGTATATCATGCCCTCCGTTTCCGAGCCCTTCGGAATCTCTCCTCTCGAGGCCATGAGGTCCAACGTGCCCACCATTATCTCCAACCAGTCCGGTGCCGCCGAGGTGCTGAAATACGCCCTCAAGGTGGACTTCTGGGATGTGGACGCCCTGGCCGACGACATCTATGCCCTTGTCAACTACCCCGCACTGGCCGGCTTTGCCACGAAGCAGGGATACAACGAAGTCAACGAGCTCAAGTGGAACAATGCCACGGCGAAGCTCAAAAAAGTTTATGAATCAGTACTATAATAACGATATGAAGAAGTCAATCTGCCTTTACTTCCAGGTCCACCAGCCTTCAAGGCTGCGTCTCTACCGGTTTTTCGATATCGGCAAGGATTCTCATTACTATGATGATTATACCAACAGGACCATCCTGAAAAGGATAGCCGAGAAGTGCTATCTGCCAATGAACGAACTCCTGCTCAATGCCATCAAGGCGAGCAAGGGAAAGTTCAAGCTTGCCTTCTCCATATCCGGCTCGGCTCTCGAGCAGTTCGACCGCTACGTTCCCGAGCTTGTGGACAGTTTCCGCAAACTCGCGGACACGGGCAGCGTGGAGTTCCTCTGCGAGACCTATAACCACTCGCTTGCGTCCCTGGTTTCGGCCGAGGAATTCAGCAAGCAGGTACTCAGGCACAAGGCCGCCATCGAAGAGCATTTCGGAGTGAGCCCCAAGGTGTTCCGTAACACCGAGCTGATTTATTCCGACAGCATAGGCCAGCAGGTCTACGATATGGGATTCAAGACCATGCTCACCGAAGGGGCAAGGCATATCATGGGCTGGAAGAGCCCCAACTATGTCTATACCAACGATCTGAATTCCAAGCTGAAGCTCCTGCTCCGCAATTATTCGCTGAGCGATGACATAGCCTTCCGTTTCTCCAACAAGGGCTGGTCGGAGTGGCCTCTGACCGTGGAAAAATACCTCTCATGGCTCAAGGCTTCCGACGGGGAAATTGTAAATCTCTTCATGGACTACGAGACCTTCGGTGAGCATCAGAGCAAGGACTCCGGCATTTTCGAATTCATGAAGGCCCTGCCGGCAGGGGTGCTGGCCGACGGCACCTTCGAGTTCGTGACTCCTTCAAGGGCTGCGTCAAAGCACAGCAGCGTGGGAGACCTCTCCGTGCCTGAGCCCATTTCGTGGGCCGATGAGGAAAGGGACCTCTCCGCATGGCTCGGAAACGAACTTCAGCAGGACGCCTTCTCGAAACTCTACTCGGTCGAGGAAAAACTCTCCGAAGCCGGGAACGATGCGCTGAGGGCTGATTTCGGTCATCTTCAGGAGAGCGACCATTTTTATTACATGTGCACGAAATACTTCTCCGACGGGGAGGTACATAGCAGGATGAACCCGTATGCAACGCCTTACGAGGCCTTCATCAATTATATGAATGTGCTTGGCGACTTTATTATAAGGGTCGACAATGCAGTAGAAGAAAAGAACGATTAAATGAACAGAAATGATTTGGGGACTCCTTCGTGGAGGAGCGTAATGGTTACCCGCCATCTCCCGGAGGAACTGGGAAGCCTTGAAAAACTATGCAAGAATCTTTGGTGGTGCTGGAATGACAAGGCTAAGGCATTGTTCAAGAGTGTAGACAGGGTTTTGTGGCACAACTCCGGCCACAATCCCATGGAGATACTGAACAAGGTGAGCCTGAAAAGATATTTGGATCTTGCCAAGGACGAGGAGTTCCTGGCCCACATGAATGCCGTGATGAGGGACTTCGATGCCTACATGGCGGCCAAGAGCGAGAGAAAAGACCCTTCCATAGCCTATTTCTGCATGGAGTACGGTCTGGACACCTCCCTCAAGATATATTCCGGAGGCCTGGGCATACTTGCCGGCGACTATCTCAAGGAAGCCAGCGACATGAACGTGAACATGGTGGCTGTAGGACTTTTCTACAGGTACGGCTATTTCACCCAGCGCCTTACTGCCCAGGGCAATCAGGTAGCTGAATATCAGGGACAGGACTTCCTGCAGACTCCGGCAGATCCCGTTTTGGACGAACAGGGAGCGTGGAAGATAATCAAGGTGCCCATGCCCGGGCGGGAAATGAGCGCAAGGATATGGAAGGTGGCAGTCGGAAGGACCGACCTCTACCTGCTCGATACCGACTTCGAGGACAATTCTCCCGAGGACAGGCAGGTGACCCACCAGCTTTACGGCGGCGACCTTGAGAACCGTATGAAGCAGGAGCTTTTGCTCGGAATAGGAGGTGTGCGTGCCCTTCGCGCTTTGGGCCTGACCCCCACCATCTACCATTACAATGAAGGCCACGCAGCATTCGCGGGACTCGAGAGACTGCGCGAGTGCATACAGGAGGACCACAAGTCATTCAACGAGTCTATGGAACTCATCAGGGCGTCCGGACTCTTTACGACCCATACTCCCGTGCCTGCCGGACATGATGCCTTCCCCGAGGACCTCATGGGCAAGTATCTGGGTTACTATCCCCGGAGTGTGGACATGGACTGGAGGACCATGATGTCGCTCGGGAAAATCGACCCCGACAACCGTGACGAGAAATTCTCCATGAGCATCCTCGCCGCCAATATGTCGCAGAACGTCAACGGCGTATCCATGCTCCACGGAAAGGTGAGCCAGGAGATATTCTCCGACATGTATCCCGGTTATCTCCCCGAAGAGCTCTATATCAGCTACGTGACGAACGGAGTCCATTATTCCACCTGGACGGCACGTGACTGGAAGCCTCTGCAGGCCAAGGTCTTCGGTCCCGAGTTCCAGACCGCTCACTACGACAGGAAGTGCTTCGAGGGCATATACGAGCTCAGTGACAAGGAAGTATGGGATGCACGCAGGCACCTCAAGAAGGAACTCATCAAGGCTATCAATGAGAGACTGTCCGACCCCGCCTTGAGCGCCCATTACACGCCGAGCCAGATTGTTACCATACGCGAGACCCTGCGTGACGATGTGCTCACCATAGGTTTCGCCCGCCGTTTCGCAACCTACAAGCGTGCGACCCTGCTGTTTGCGGACCTCGACAGATTGGCCGACATAGTCAACAATCCCGAGCGTCCCGTGCAGTTCATCTTTGCCGGCAAGGCCCATCCCAACGACCAGGCAGGCCAGGATTTGATACGGCAGATTGTGGAAATCTCGAAGCAGGAGCGCTTCCTCGGCAAGATAATCTTTATTTCCGGCTATGACATGACCCTTGCCAAGCGGCTCGTTCAGGGCGTGGACGTATGGCTCAACAACCCTGACCGTCCCCTCGAGGCCTCCGGAACTTCCGGACAGAAGGCTTCCATGAACGGTGTGATGCATTTCTCCGTGCTCGACGGCTGGTGGGTCGAGGGCTATCAGGAGGGAGCCGGCTGGGCCCTGCCTATAGAGAGGACCTACGACGATCCCAATTATCAGAACGAACTCGATGCGGCCACCATTTACGCGACCATAGAGAACGAGATCGCCGAAACCTACTACGGTGTGGACAAGGAAACCGGACTCTCCGGGAGATGGATAGGCTATGTCAAGAACACCATTGCCAAAGTGGCCTGCAATTTCACCACCAACAGGATGCTGGAGGATTATTGCAGGAAGTTCTATGAGCCTCAGCAGAAACGCTACGCCGAACTTGCCGCCGACAACGGCAGAATCGCCTCTGAAATCGCCCAGTGGAAGGAATATGTGTCAAACGAGTGGAACAATATCAGGGTGATTTCCCATACGCAGCCGGACGCTTCATACGTGCTGTCCTCAGAGACCGGACTCAAGTGCGAGGTAGTGCTCGACCTTGGACGGTTGAAGCCGGAGGACATAGGGGTTGAGGCAATCTTCAGTACCACCGACGGGAAGGGCAGGGTTCGTCTCCAGAACATCGAGGAGCTCGAGATGATAAGCTACGAGGACGGCAAGGCCACCTACCATGCGGAGATTCTGCCTGAACGCAGCGGCATGTATCAGATGGGACTGCGCTATTTCCCCAAGAACCCCCGTCTGCCCCACAGACAGGATTTCCCCCTCGTGAAATGGCTGTAGTCGCTACAGGTTTTTTCGACGGTGTCCATACCGGACACAGAAAAGTAATTGAAACTCTCGTCTCCACCGCCCGGGAAAGGGGCGAGGAGGCGAGAGTGGTTACTTTCTCCAATCATCCCCGCGCCGTGCTCCAGCAGGATGCCAGGACACTGCGCCTGCTCAACTCACCGGACGAGAAGATAGAGAAACTCAAGGCTCTCGGAGTGGACAGGGTTGATGTGGAGGAGTTTACAAGGGAATTTGCGAGTATGGACGCCGAGTCCTACCTCAGAGAGCTCGTGAGGGACAAACTCGGCGGTACGGCGCTGCTCATGGGTTACGACAATCGCATAGGTTCCGACAGACTGACTCCGGAGCGGGTGCGGCCGGTGGCGGCTTCGTTGGGAATGGACTTGATTGTGGTACCGGCCAGGCTTTCGGATGCCAACGTGCCGGTAAGTTCCACAAAGATACGTGAGTCCCTTGCCGGGGGCAGGGTGGAGGATGCCGCCGGGATGCTCGGCTACGGCTACGAATTGCATGGAGTAGTGGTGTCCGGAAAGCAGTACGGCAGGCAGTTGGGCTTCCCTACCGCCAATATGCAGATGTACAATCCGCTGAAAATGATTCCGGCAGAGGGGGTCTATCTTTCCGAGGTCCGGACTCTCGGCCGCAGTTACTACGGGATGACCAACGTCGGGAACATAGTGGAGACCCATATTTTCGGTTTCAACGAGGATATATACGGTCTCGACATAAGGGTGGAATTCAAAAAGCGCCTCCGTGACGAGAGACGCTTCGAATCCGGTGAGCAGCTCAAGGCCCAGCTCAGCGCTGACGCAGAACTCTGTTCAGTTCTCTGCGCAGACCTTCCCCGCCTTTGATGGCGGTCTGGCTGATTTCCCCGTCGACTATCAGGATAGAAGTCGGCGTGGAACTGACATTATAGGTCGTGAGTGCGCGTGAAGCCGTCCCGCGGCCGTCGTTTACGTTAATCCAGGGCAGTTTCTGCGCGTTCACCACGCTTCCCCAACTGGCCTTGTCGGAAGTCACGCAAACCGCGAAGATTTCAAATCCGCTCTCGTGGAATTCCTCGTATAGAGGCAGCAGGGTGTCGAGGTTCATCATCTTGTCACTCGCGTTGGCGGCATCCCAGAAATGCAGGAGTATGGCCCTGGCTTCGACGGAACTCAGTGTGATTGTCTGTCCGTTGATGTCAGGCATGGATAGTTCGGGGAAATTCATTTCGGGTGCGCTCATTATGCGGCTCTCGAGGTCGAGTATATTCATTCTTCTCGCCGCTTCAGTCTCGAGTGCCTTGACATAGCGGGACTCGGGGTAGACCGTCTTCAGGGAATCGGCGGCGTTCCTGAACAGGATGGCATCGGTGCTTTGGTTGAACACGGGACTTTCACCCAGTTGCTCGTAGAGTACGGGGACGACGGTGAGGGAGTAGGGATTTGAGATTACGTACTTGACGCATTCACGGTAGTGGTCCACGTAGATTTTCGCCATATCAGGGCCATAGGTGGCATTGTACATCCTGTTGAGGAAGGTGGAATAGGCCTTGTCGACCTCTGCAAGTTTTTCGGAACCTTCCGAGCCGCTGACGCTGTAGTTCCCCATGGTGTCGGCCTGCACTACCGCCTTCTCGCCGTTTTCGAGCAGCAGTCCGGCTATGCGGGTGTCGCCGTAGAAAAGGTAGACGAATTCGGGCTGTCCCTCGGCTATGTCTATTTTGTAGCGGAAACTGCCGTCAGAGCCGGTCTTTATGGTGTCGAGTACGGAGTAGACGTTGATGTCCAACTTCCTGATTATTATATGACTGTCGGAAGCGCCTTCAACGGTGCCGGAAATCTCGGTGCGCTGGCCGCAGGACACCAGGGCGGCAAGGGCGAGGAGTAAGACTATGGGTCTTGCTGATTTCATCATTTGCGGTCTTTTTCAAATTCGGTGCGTATGGCGTCGGCTATCTGTTTCATCTGCTCCGCGTTGATTTCCGGGCGCTGCTTGCGGAAGTCAAGGTCTCCCTCCGTCTGCAGGGGTACAAGATGAATATGGGTATGGGGCACTTCCATTCCCAATACGGCAACGCCCACCCTCTTGCAGGGTACGGCAGCCTTGAGGGCTACGGCCACCTTGCGGGCGAAGCTCCAGAGGCCGGCATGGGTGTCTTCGTCGAGGTTGAAGATGTAGTCGTCTTCGCAGTTCCTTGGAATTACGAGCGTGTGTCCCGGAACGAGGGGATTGATGTCGAGGAAAGCGTAGAAGTCCTCGCTCTCCGCTACCTTGTATGACGGTATCTCGCCCTTTGCGATTTTGGTGAATAGTGTTGCCATCAGAGTGATATGTCTAAAATCTTGAATGTAAGGATTCCTGAAGGAGCCTTGGCCTCCACTGTCTCCCCCTTCGCGTGTCCCATCAGGGCCCTGGCTATGGGAGTGGTGGCAGCGAGCTTGCCTTTGGAAAAGTCAGCCTCGCTTTCACCTACGATAGTGAACTCCATGATTTTGTGGTTTCCCAGATTTTCCACCTTTACCTTCGTCAGCATCTGTACCTTGTCGGTATTGACCTGCGAACTGTCGAGGACCTTGGCGTTGGCCACCATGTTCTGGAGGTTGGCTATCCGTATTTCGAGCAGGCCCTGGGCTTCCCGTGCCGATTCGTATTCAGCATTCTCGGAGAGGTCTCCCTTCTCACGGGCTTCGGCTATTGCCGCTGATATAACAGGCCTCTGTGCCAGTGCATTGGCGAGGTCCTTCTTGAGCTTGTCAAGCCCTTCCTTGCTCATGTAATGAACTTCTGACATTTTAGTTATGCTTAATGTGAAATATCAAAAAGAAGTCCCGCCATTGCTCAGGCGGAACCTTCATGTCTTTCCGCAAATGTAATAATAAATTCTTTTATCCGTTTTTCCGGCTTGAATTTTCCTCTAAAAAATCCCTGGCAGGCCCCGCTTCATATCGGGGCATCTCCTTCCACCGGGCGCTCCTGCCTTGTGTTGTACGGCTTGGTACAGAAGCCCGGTCTGCGCCGCCACGGGGTCTAAGAGTCGAATTTCGGATTCATGATTTCCGAATAGATTATCAGTTTCTGCTTTTCGCTGAATTCCCTGCGTCCTTCCGTTTCGGCGTCGGAGCCGTCGTTGGAACGTGTGGACCTGGCGGAGTCCCTGAACATCTTCGAACTGGCCGAGGCCTTGGCCGCTTTTGCCGCCTGGGCCTTTTCCCTCGCCCTTGCTTCAGTGGAGATGTCGGCCATAGCAGTAGAGGAAACTTCAGCGGGGAATTCGGTGCCGTATGTCCGGTTCACGCCAGTCCGCGGCTGTTTGTTCACGCGAGACGGAACAGAGCTTACGCTGCCGTCCGGCCACTCCGTTATGGGTCTGGCCACAACCTGCGGCCTGCTTCTGCGACTGGTTTGCCCTTCACGTCCTTTCCTTTTGGATGAGACGGCTATCACGAAAAGTATTACAAATATTACTAAAATGCTCAGGTAAGAGAAAAGGAACATCATTGTGCGAGTGTTTGAGTGCTGTGAATATGTGTGTAATACGGGTTTGCCGGCGAGAAAGCGGGAGTGTTGCGCGTGCACCGGGCGATACGGCGAAAACTCCCGCTCTCCGAGGACGAAAATACAAAATTATTTCGTACGCCGCCCCGGTTTCAGTTACGGACATCAGACATTGCGCCCGTTTTGTCCGGAGTTTATCGTTAGGGGGTAGACAGGCATGGAGGACAAGCAGGCTTTCGTCTGGCTCTGTCGGCTTTGTCTCGCCCCTCGATTTCAGTATCAGACAAAGCCTTCGGAGGACGCAAGTTGTTTACAAAAGTTTCCTGTTGCTTACCGTCGCGTGGAACTGCTTGAGATAGAAAGGCTCGAAGTAGGCGCTGTCCCTGAAGTTTCCCAGCTCGAGTTCCCGGAGTGCGGGCCTGAGCATATATTCCGCTTTGGGGCAGGTCTGGATGAAATGTGCGCCGGGGGAGGCTATCGTGCCCTCGCATTTGCCTGCGCCGTCCCCTATGAACAGCACGGGACCTTCATCGAGCCTGTCCGAAAAGCTGTCCCGGTCAATTACCCTCGCCTCGGTGTCCGAAACCGCTCTGCCGTCCGGCGAGAAAGTGGCGGTATAGACCTCCATGCGCCGGGCGTCTATCATGGGCACTATGTAGCGGCATCCGTACGGGAGCAGTCCCTGTTCTATGGCCTGCCAGGCAAGCACTTCGAGGGTCCCGACGGCAATCAGCGGTCTGCCCGAAGCGAAACAAAGCCCTTTGGCGGTGGATGAACCCACCCTGAGACCGGTGTATGAACCGGGACCGGAGCTTATGCACACGGCATCGCAGTCGGAAACGCCCAGCCCCCGGGCATCGAGGACTTCCTTTACGAATGGAGCCGTCATGGAGGCGTGTGACCTCGGTTCCGTGCTTTCCCTGACTTCGGCAATCTGCCCGTCTATCGCCAGTGCAACCGAGCACAGCGATGTGGATGTCTCTATCAATATGAATTTGCCCATTGTGTCGCTTCTAAACTTGTCGTGTTCCGCCCGCTGCGTTTCCTTCCTTTTCTCCGGCTTCTTCCGGCCCGGAATGCCTCGTGCCTTCCGCTTCTCTCCTGTGGTCCTAACTGCTTATGTCGGTGGCCAGACTCTTCAAGTAGGGGAACACTCCCGAAGCCATGTCGTGCAGGGCCAGGTAGACCTTCGAGCTGTCTATAAGTTCACTGCCCACCAGGTTGAATCTCGCGTTCAGCCCTTCGAAAAGCATAATAAGCAGGCCGAGGATGAGCCCGACCTTGAGCAGTCCGAATACCACTCCGAGCAGACGGTTGATCCAGGCCAGGGACAGGGCCTTGAGCAGTCTTGTAAACATGTTTCCCGCAAGATTGAGAAGCACTATTATGACTATTACCACGAGGACGAAGGCCACCACTTTCAAGAGAGTCCCGTCCATTGTAAGGTAGTTCGAGAGCCATACGCATATCCCCGAGGAAAAATGGAAGGCGACCCAGGCCCCGAGAATGATGGACAGCAGCTGTACTGCCTGACGGACAAAGCCTTTGGAGATTCCGTCGACTATCGCCGGGACAAAACAGATAAGCAGGATTATGTCCAGTATGGTCATGCGGTTTTGGTTAAATTGTCGGAATTACTTAACTTCGCGGACGAAAATTTAGGCAAAAGTAGACAAAAAATATGACATTCAAAGAGTACGGCGGTCTGGATCTGACAGGGGTTGCGGAGGAGGTTCTGCAACAGTGGGAAAGCGAGTCTGCGTTCGAGAAATCCCTCGAGTTGCGTGGCGGTGCACCTGAATTCGTCTTCTTTGAAGGTCCTCCCTCAGCCAACGGTATGCCCGGAATACATCACGTGATGGCGCGTTCCATCAAGGATGCCGTGTGCCGCTACAAGACGCAGAGCGGTTACAAGGTGCGTCGCCGTGCCGGCTGGGATACCCACGGCCTGCCGGTGGAACTCGGAGTGGAGAAAAAACTCGGTATCACCAAGGAAGACATAGGGAAGAAAATCAGCGTTGAGGAGTACAACCGCTGCTGCCGTGAGGAAGTGATGAAGTACACGGCCGAATGGCGTACCCTCACCGAGCGTCTCGGCTATTGGGTGGATATGGACAAGCCGTATATCACCTACGACAACCGCTATATAGAGACCCTCTGGTGGCTACTCAAGGACATATACGGCAAGGGCCTGCTCTACAAGGGCAAATCCGTGCAACCCTATTCCCCCGCGGCGGGCACGGGACTCAGCAGCCATGAGCTCAATCAGCCGGGCTGCTACCGCGATGTCAAGGACACTACCTGCGTGGCTCAGTTCAAGGTGACGGGGGAGGAAGGACTCTATTTCCTTGCATGGACGACCACACCCTGGACCCTGCCTTCCAACACCGCCCTCTGCGTCGGGCCGGCAATAGAATACGTGAAAGTAAGGGCTGCCAATCCCTATAGCGGGAAGGAAGCCGTGTATATAGTTGCAAAGGAGCTCGTCGCTTCGGTATTCGGCGAAAAGATACCCCACGAGGTATTGCCCGGAACGATGAAGGGGAGCGAACTCGAGGGTATATGCTATGAGCAGCTCATCCCCTGGTTCCGTCCGGACGACGGGGCCTTCCGCGTGATACTCGGCGACTACGTGTCCACGGAGGAGGGAACGGGAGTAGTCCATATAGCCCCGACCTTCGGTGCTGACGATGCGAAGGTGGCCAAGGCCTACGGAGTGCCCGCACTGACACTTGTGGACAGGGACGGGAATACTCAGGCACAGGTGGACCTCAAGGGACGCTTCTACCGCATCGAGGATCTTGACCCCGACTACGTGAGGGAACGCGTCAGCGACGAATACCGCGAATGGGCCGGCCGCTATGTGAAGAACGCATACGATGACAGCCTGCCCGCAGATGCTCCCACGCTCGACGTGGACCTGGCGGTGATGCTCAAGAAGCAGGGCAAGGCCTTCAAGATAGAGAAAGTTGTCCATTCCTATCCCCATTGCTGGCGAACCGACAAGCCGGTGCTGTACTACCCTCTGAACAGCTGGTTCATCCGGACCACGGCGGTACGCGAAAAGATGATAGAACTCAATTCCCTGATACGCTGGAAGCCCGAATCCACCGGCACCGGACGTTTCGGCAAGTGGCTCGAGAACATCCAGGACTGGAACCTCAGCCGCAGCCGTTATTGGGGCACCCCGCTGCCAATCTGGCGCACCGAGGACGGCCGTGAGGAGAAGTGCATAGGCTCCGTAGCGGAACTCTATGCCGAGATAGACAAGGCCGTGGAGGCGGGGATAATGTCGTCCAACGTGCTCAGGGATGCCGGTTTCGACCCTGCCGACATGAGCAGGGAGAATTACGACAAGATAGACCTGCACCGTCCCTACGTGGACAATATATATCTGGTAAGTTCCGACGGCAGGAAAATGACCCGCGAGGTCGACCTCATCGACGTGTGGTTCGATTCCGGGGCCATGCCATACGCCCAGACCGGCCTGCGCGGCAAGGATACGCCGGATTTCGGTGCGACCTCCGACTTCATCGCAGAGGGAGTCGACCAGACCCGCGGATGGTTCTACACCCTGCACGCCATCCACGCCATGGTGAGCGGTACCCCTGCATTCAAGACTGTGATTTCTAACGGTTTGGTGCTTGACAAGAAGGGGGAGAAGATGAGCAAGAGGCTGGGCAATGCCGTAGACCCCTTCGAGATTCTCGACAAGTACGGAGCCGATGCCCTGCGCTGGTATATGCTTACCAATGCCCAGCCCTGGGACAATCTGAAATTCGACGAGAGCGGCGTGGCCGAGGTTCGCCGCAAGTTCTTCGGAACGCTCTATAATTCATATTCGGTCTTCGCCCTCTACGCCAATATCGACGGGTTCAGCCCCGAAACGGAGAAGATAGCATACGCGGAGAGGCCACTGTTCGACCGCTGGATAGTCAGCCGGCTGAACACTCTGACGGACAAAGTCGTACGTTCCTACGAGGACTACGATATTACGAGCGCCGGCCGTCTGGTGCAGGAGTTCGTCTGCGATGACCTAAGCAACTGGTACATCAGGCTCAATAAGAAACGCCTGTGGGGCCATGGAATGAACGGCGACAAGCTTTCGGCCTATCAGACTCTGCATGAGGCCCTGACGACGGTGGCATTGCTGGCGGCCCCCATAGCTCCTTTCTATATGGACAGGCTGTGGAGGGACCTTGTACCTGGAGCCGATTCCGTGCATTACGAGGCCATGCCCAAGGCCGACATGTCCCTTGTGGATTCCGGTCTCGAGGAGAGCATGTCCTTCGCGCAGAAGGCTTCGTCCATGGTGCTGGCCCTCAGAAAGAAGGTCGGAATCAATGTGCGCAAGCCCCTTGCGAAGGTGATGGTGCCCGTGCTTGACGATACCGTAATCGGACATATAGATAGGGTGAAGGATATATTCCTGACCGAGGTGAATGTGAAGGAACTGGAATTCCTTCATGATACGACGGGCGTGATTACCAAGAAGATACGCCCTAACTACAAGACCCTCGGAAAGGCCTACGGCAAGAGGATGAAGGAAATAGCCGCCGCATTCGCCGAGTTGGGCCAGCAGGAGATAGGCGCCATAGAGGGTGCCCCCGGGGATTATACGCTGAAACTTCCGGGCGGCGATGTCGTGCTTCAGAAGGGTGACTACGAAATCATTTCGGAAGATATGCCGGGCTGGCTCGTGGCTACCGAAGGTACGCTTACCGTTGCCCTCGACATAGTCCAGACGCCCGAACTCAAGAGGGAGGGAACAGCCCGGGAATTGATACATCCCATTCAGAATCTGCGCAAGGAGAGCGGATTTGAAGTGACGGACAGAATTGACACTATCATATATGCCGACGGGGAGAGTTACCGTGAAATCGAGGATTCCCTCAAGGAATATTCGGACTACGTTTCCGGGCAGACCCTGTCGCTGACCCTCTCGCTGAAACCCATGTCGGAAGCTCCGGAAGGGGCCGCGACTATCGAGTGGGGCGATTGCCATGTCAGGCTGAGCATATCGAAAAATTAATCGTACTTAACTTAATTACTTATGGCAGACGAGATCAACAGGAACGAAACTCCGGTCGCCAAGGCAAGATATTCAGATGCGGAACTTGCCGAGTTCAAGGCGATCATCGAAGAAAAACTTGCAAAGGCGAAGGCTGAGTACAACATTCTTCGGGAAGTTATCATCCACAACGGTACGAATGACATAGAGGATACTTCCCCCTCATTCAGGACCGTGGAGGACGATGGTGCAAACCATATATCAAAGGAAGAGGCGAGCCAGATGGCGCAGCGTCAGTACAAGTTCATCCAGAATCTCGAGGCGGCCCTTGTGAGAATAGAGAACAAGACCTATGGTGTGTGCCGTGCCACCGGAAAGCTGATTCCCAAGGAGAGACTCAAGAGGGTGCCTCACGCTACGCTCACGGTCGAAGCCAAGGAGATGATGGCGAAAAACGGCAAGAAGTGACCCTATGAAGTTTTCCAGAGGAGCCGGACTGGCTTTGCTTGGGGTCGCTTTAGTTGTCATTGACCAGGTCATCAAGGTCCTGGTCAGAGTCAATATGGAATTAGGCGAGCAGATTTTCCTTGTAGGACAATGGTGCAGGCTGTGTTTCGTGGAGAACGAGGGTATGGCTTTCGGCATGTCCTTCGGCGGGGATATAGGGAAGCTTTGCCTCTCGCTCTTCCGCATAGCGCTGAGCGTGGCTCTGATATGGTGGATACGCTCGCTGCTCCGAAAGGGAACGGCCCCGAAAGGGGTGCTTGTCGGACTCACGCTGATTACTGCGGGGGCCGTGGGAAACATTATAGACTGTATGTTCTACGGTCTGATATGGGACTATGCCCCTTTCCTTTACGGCAAG
The DNA here is from genome assembly GCA_964569595.1 of uncultured Muribaculaceae bacterium. Taxonomy (GTDB): domain Bacteria; phylum Bacteroidota; class Bacteroidia; order Bacteroidales; family UBA932; genus Cryptobacteroides. The sequence continues at coordinate 12,582 of CAZMTY010000003.1, read as the reverse complement.
GTGGTGGATATGTTCTATTTCCCCATAATCCGCGACGGGGCAAGAGTTATATTCTTCGCTCCGGTATTTAATTTTGCCGACTCGTGCGTTACGATAGGGGCCCTCTACCTGCTGTTTTTCAAGTGGAGCTTCTTCGCCAATTACGGTGAGAAGTCCGAGACTGCGGAAGTCAAATAAATTTTGGTATATCGATAAAAATATATAATTTTGCAGGCCCTTTATGGGAAGGAGGGTTGGCCGAGTGGTTGATGGCGGCAGTCTTGAAAACTGTTGACCTTAACGGGTTCGGGGGTTCGAATCCCTCACCCTCCGCGGTAGAGAGGAACTCGCAGCTTGCGGTTTCTCTTTTTTCGTGAAATCAGTTTCTTTCTCCGGTTCCACGTCTCAAAGGAACCCCAGGATATATGAAAGATTTTGATTAACAGATAGGTAGTTGTTAAAATATCAGTGTTCCCGAGCTGATTTTATTGTGAATTTTTACTTTAGTTTAACGGGAAATGTATAACTTTAGTCCATGGATGCTAAAACGATTCTGATAAGCGGGTCTACGAGCGGAATTGGGGAAGCTTGTGCAAGGAGGTTCGCCGGACCCGGTAGCCGTTTGATTCTGAATGGCAGAAATGCCGAGAAGCTCGGCGCCCTGCAGAAAGAACTTGAAGCCAAGGGTTCTGAAGTTCTTACCCTGCCTTTTGACGTGCGTGACCGTAACGCCATGAGAGAGTCAATAGATTCCCTTCGTGACGGTTGGGAGAAAGTGGACGTGCTGATTAACAATGCCGGCCTGTCCCTCGGCGACGACAAGCAGTTCGAGGGTTCGCTTGACGAGTGGGACATTATTATCGACACGAATATCAGGGCTCTGCTCGCCATGACCAGGATGGTAGTTCCGGGTATGGTGGAGCGGGGACGCGGACACATTGTCAATATAGGTTCGATTGCGGGAGACATGACTTACGGAGGCGGCAGCGTGTACTGCGCGAGCAAGGCTGCCGTGAAGGCCCTTTCCGACGGACTCCGCATTGACCTCGTAGATACTCCGCTACGCGTCACGAATATCAAGCCCGGCAAGGTGGAGACCAATTTTTCATTTGTGCGTTTCCGTGGAAACAGAGAGAGGGCGGATGCCGTGTATGAGGGTTATACGGCCCTCAGCGGCGATGATATTGCAAATGTGGTGCATTTCGTGGTGTCAGCTCCGGAGCACGTGCAGATAGCGGAAGTGCTTGTGATGCCTACGGCTCAGGCCACTTCGACGCTATGCTCGAGAAAGTGTGCGGTCTGAACACATCAATAAGACAATTAATTAATATGAGGGGTGACCAAAGGCGAGCTTTGATCACCTCTTGCTTTTCCTCTGAAAACCTGGGCCCGTCTCACCCACCTGCCAAGGGATTTTGCACCTGCCCCAATTATTTTCGGGAGGTCGTTCCCTTAGCGAGCTTTTGACCCGTTCATGTTGCATGGAAAGACGGCAAATTCATCTCAGTTCGTACACCGTGAGACCGTTGATGCGGGCATCGTCGGAAGTGAGTTCAACACCATTGAGAACCTCAGTGGGGAAGAAAATGTTCGTGAATGATACGTCTCCGTCGTTTATGAACATCTCCGCCGAGTGCCTGTCAATAAACAGTCTTACATCGTAACTTGCCGCAGGACGCAGCCCGGCGCTTATCCTGTTCCCGGCAAATTCTCCCGAGAAATCAGTCTTGCCGCTCCGTGACCTGTCCAAAGTCAGGGAAAGTTCATTGAAGTCGAAGTCGTAGGCGAGTTCTTCGCCCTTCGTGTTGTACAGTTTCAGACCCAATTTCCCCGATGTTCCGGGAATTGCGGTAAAGCAGATTTCGTATGCTCCGGAGTTGTTCTCAAGCATCCTGTCCGTGCTCCATTTGCCGTCCGCAAGCTCGGGCTCGAAGTCATTCCGTGCCCCACGTGCCGACAATATTTCCGGAGAAGGGGAGGAGGCGAGATATAGGCCCTTGTCTCCTTCGCGCAGACTGAGGTCCCGGGCTATGGTCATTCCGTTTCTGAAGTTCACGGTCGGGGTGTCCTGTGCATACAGCCAGTTGCTCATCCACCCCATAAGCACGTGACGGTCATCGGTGTTGCTGAAAGTCACGCCGGCATAGTTGTCCATGCCCTCGTCCATCCACAGGGGATATGCCAAGTCATCGGCCGTGAAGCTCGTGCCGTCGAAATCCCCGATGAAATACTGGGTCGCACTGCCTCCGTTGGGTCCTCCGGGGTTGATGTTCACGATGAGCAGCCATTTTGTGGCGGAGCCAACGCGCATTGGGATGAGATCCGGACATTCCCATACGCCGCCATGAGCCCCGGTCTCGCTGCCGAACTCGCTGAGTTTGGTCCAGTCGCGCAGGTTTGTGGAGCCGTAGAAAATTATCCTGTCACCTGCCGCTATGGAAACTATCCATGTGTCACCGTGTCTCAATATTTTCGGGTCGCGGAAGTCGGGTATATCGGGTTCTGAAAGTACGGGGTTGCCCTCGTATTTCGTGTAGTTGAATCCGCCGTCCAGGCTGTAGGCGAGACTCTGACGCTGGCTCCTGGAGGCCGAGGTGTACATGGCGACGAGGGCCCCTTCGCCGAAGCCGGTGCTGTTGTGCGTGTCTACTACGGTACTGCCCGAGAAAACGGCTCCGAGGCTGTCTGGAGCTATGATTGCCGGAAGATCTTCCCAGTGAACGAGGTCATCGGATACCGCATTGCCCCAGTGCATGTTGTGGTGGCGCGTGCCGTAGGGATTCGACTGGTATGCGAGATGCCATTTCCCGTCAAGGTAAACCATGCCGTTGGGGTCGTTGGTCCAGCCGAAATCGGGGGTAAAATGGTAAATCTGGCGATAGGCTTCGTCTATAACGACTTCCTTTTCCGGCAACTGCTGTATTCCGGAAAGGCTCAGGTCGCTTTTGCGTGCCCCGTCTATGCTCAGCGTGAGTTCTTTGCCCCTGTATGCGGAGATGTCCACGGGTATGTTATAGTCGGCGCTGCCAGTCGCCAGGCGTATGGTCTGCGCTTCCCCGAGTATGTTCTCGCCGTCAGCGAGTATACGTAGAGTTACCGTGGCTCCGTTGTCGGAAGCCGGAATCATCAGCCAATCTTCCGATGCGTCAAAGGAAACGCTGCCTCCCCCATTTCCGCAGGACGGTGCAAGCAGAAGCAGGGCAGTCGGCAAAATGAAGAAATTAATGCGTTGCATTGTGTATGTCAGTGTTTTAATCTGTGTCCGCAGCAAGTCCTGATTGTGTGTCACGCCAAGATTATAGCGGTTCGGTCCTGCCGGCATCGTATTCCCGGTCGAATATGGCCCGGAGGCGCTCCTTGTCACGAATCAGGGCCCTCAGTTCCGCGAGCCGTGCGGCGTTGTCGGATTCGGGAATCAGCAGCTTGAGGTAGCCGCCCTCGGCGTACTTCTCGCCTAAGTGTTCCAGCATCCGCGTCCAGTGTTCCTCGCGGCTTTTTTCAGGGTAGTGTACCAACCCGTACTGGATTGTACGGCGCACGGTCACTACGGGGTCTATCAGTCTGTCGGCCTCGGCGATGATTCTCCCGTAGATGCTCCTCGGTTCATGGCCCGATGAAGCCCGGTGGTCCTCGGCGGCCTGGGCTATAGTCTCTATCTGCTCCTCGCTGAACCACTTGCGTAGAACGGGGTCTTCCCTGACTATTCTTCCGGAAACGAGGTGATGGTTCTGCCGTCCTTCGCACAGGCCCGTGTCGTGGTAGGCCGCGGCGGTGTAAAGCATATCGGGGTCCAGCCCGTAGATTTCCCCGAGCCTGAGGCTGCGTTCTATGACCGAATATGCGTGTTCCCTGCTGTGCGCGGGGTCGAAGCCGTCGTAATGCGGAATGATTTCCGTCTCGATGTAAGTTCTCAGTGAGTGGTCAGGCGTCATCACAGGATTCCATAAAGTTTATTTCCCGAAGTCCAGGCCGGAAACCTGGTATCGTAGCCTCGCAAAATAAGCATTCCACCCAGAAAATTCGTATCTTGAGCGGGATTTATCGTGAGTTATATGAAACATGCGTGGCAATACTGCTCGCTCGGAGGCGTGGTAAGAGTGAAGATTTCGAGCGGCGAAGATATAGCCCACCTCGGTGAGCTTGACGAGAAATACTGGACCGTCCTGAGTTGTCCCGTAGACGGGCTCGATATAGACGAACAGACGCTTGCATATATGGATGCCAACGGCGACGGGAAAATCCGTATTCCGGAGGTGGTGAATGCCGCCACATGGCTCTGCTCCAGCATACGCGACAGAGACCTCATCCTCAAAGGCGACAGCGAACTGCCGCTTTCCGCCTTCGACGACAGCGACGGGAGCGGGCCGGGAAGCCGTCTGAAACGTTCCGCAAAGCAGATTCTGGACAATCTCGGACTCACGAAGGACAGCATTTCCATAGCTGAAACTATCGACAGCACAGCCATTTTCGCCGGCACGGCATTCAACGGGGACGGAGTGATTACGGCCAGGACGGCGGGAGAGGATGCCGAACTCAAGGAGGTCATAGCTGCGTGCATGGAGAGGACAGGCTCAGTCCCCGACCGCAGCGGAGAGTCCGGGGTGACCGCGGAAATAATAGAGAAATTCTATTCCGAATGCCGGGAGTACTCCGAGTGGCGGGCCCGCGGCTCTGAGGAGATGTTGGTCTATGGCGAAAATACTGCGGCCGCCTACTCTGCCTGCTGTGCCCTGAAGGACAAGATGTCAGACTATTTCATGCGTTGCCGGCTCCTGAACTATGACTCCGACGTGGCGGCGGCTCTCGGCGTTAAGGTGGAGAAACCCGAGGATCTCGCGTCCTGCCCCATAGCCAGGCCCGAGAGCTCCGGACTGCTTGTGCTGAAGAACATCAATCCTTCATGGAAAGCCTCCGTGGACGCCCTCCTTGCCCTCGTTCCGGAAAAGGACTTTTCGACTGCGGACGGCATCAGCGAGCAGAGCTGGGATGCGTTCTGCGGGCGTTTCGATGCGTATGCGGCCTGGATGAAGGATAAAAAGGGCGAATCCGTGGAAGCTCTCGGGACGGAGAAAATAGAGCGTATACTCAAGGCTGACAGGAAGGCCGACCTGCTCGCCCTCGTAGAGGCGGACAGTGCCCTCAAGGAGGAATCCGATTCTATCGACGACGTGAAGAAACTGATGTATCTGTACCGCGATTTCGGCCGTCTCCTCAGGAATTACGTCACATTCTATGACTTCTACGACAGGGAGAACTCCCGGGCCGCATTCGAGGCCGGCCGTCTTTTCATAGACCAGCGCTGCTGCGACCTCTGCATAAGGGTCAAGGACATGTCCGGCCACACCGACATGGCCCAGCTCAGCGGGATGTTCCTCATTTACTGCAGCTGTTCTTCCAAGGTCCGCTCAGAAAGCTTCGACATTGTGGCCGTGATGACTGCCGGTGAAACATCCGACCTCAGACCCGGCAAGAACGGCGTTTTCTACGACCTCAAGGGCAATGACTGGGATGCGGTGATAACGAAGGTCGTGGACAATCCCGTCAGCATCTCCCAGGCCTTCTGGTCGCCCTACCGCAAATTCTGGGACTTCTGTGTCGGCTTGATTTCCAAGTCGGCCGAGGAAAAGAACGAGAAGGTTATGGAGGAAATGCAGTCGAAGGTGACGGAAGGCCTTTCTTCCCTGTCCACTGACAGTTCTTCGGACAGCAGCGAGCAGAAACAGGGCTTCGATATAGCCAAGTTCGCCGGTATTTTCGCAGCCATAGGCCTGGCTTTGGGCTATATAGGTTCCTTCCTGACCAAACTCGCCGCAGGCATAGCCGCTACGCCGTGGTGGCAGCTTCTCGTGGCCATAGCTGTCATAATGCTGATAATCTCGGGGCCTTCCTGCTTCATCGCGTGGAGCAAACTGCGCCGTCGCAACCTCGGTCCGGTGCTCAATGCCAACGGTTGGGCCATCAACTCCAGCGTACTCGTGAACATACTCTTCGGCAACAAGCTGACATCCGTGGCAAGGTATCCCAAACTGAATATTTCCGACCCTTACACCCACAAGACCCCGGCCTGGAAGAAGTGGCTGACTGCCATAGTGCTTCTGCTCATCATCGCCACTCTGGTCTATTTCATGTTCTTCAATACCCGCGGGCCGGCAGCGTGGTGAAAATTTTATTACCTCGTGACTTCTTCGTAACTTGCTTGCAACCAGCGTTTGATATGAAACAGATATACAGCTTCATCTTTGCAGCCCTTGTGCTTCTATGCGCGGGATGTTCCGGCGGGACCGGGACAGAAAGCGGCGGCGAAACTTTCCGTTTCGGGACATCCGCTACCCCTGACGGCCATACCTTTCTCGTCGACGGGACCGGAGTAATCATTGACGGCGGGCGGACCATACCCCGCATGGGTGAAATCCACTATGTGCGCCTCCCCGAAAACGAGTGGAGACGCGAACTGCAGAAAATGAAGGCCGGAGGGATAGACATCGTGGCCACCTACGTCTTCTGGAACTACCACGAGGCGGAACCCGGCGTCTTCGACTGGAGCGGCCGCAGGAATCTCAGACGTTTCATCGAACTCTGCGGAGAATGCGGACTCAAGGTGGTGTTGCGCATAGGTCCCTTCTGCCATGGCGAAGTATATCTGGGAGGCATACCGGAGTGGGTGGTCGACAATTCGGCAGCCGACGGGGAAAACTGGGCCCTGAGGACGGTCGCACCGGAATTCATGGAGGCTGTAGGCCGTTTCTATGCTGAAATTGGCCGTCAGGCGCAAGGCCTGCTTTGGAAGGACGGCGGTCCGGTGGTGGGTGTGCAGCTTGACAACGAGAGCCGTGGACCGTGGGAGTACCTCGCCGGACTCAAGGAACTCGCCGTCGCTGCGGGCTTCGACGTGCCCATGTATACGCGCACCGGCTGGCCGGAGATGGACGGTCCGGCAGTTTTCGGAGAGATTCTGCCCCTGTACGGCGATTATCCCGACGGTTTTTGGGACAGGGAACTGAGCGATATGCCGGGCTCCTACCAGGACGCTTTCCGTTTTCGCGACAGCCGGCTTTCGGCGGTGATAGCGACCGAGACCTTCGGTACCGACCAGAGCACGGAGATGAATGTGGCGGACTACGCCTATCCCTATTTCACCTGCGAACTCGGCGGGGGAATGTTGCCTTCCTACCACAGGCGCATTCATGTGTTTGACAACGATGCACTTGCGCTCGCGATTTGCAAGCTGGGTTCCGGAAGCAATCTGCCAGGCTACTACATGTACCACGGCGGCACCAACATCTATTGCGAAGAGCACCCCATGTCGGAATACCAGGCGTCCAAGTATACCAATTACAACGACCTTCCGCAGTTGAGCTACGATTATCAGGCTCCGCTTGGAGAAATCGGGCAACCCAACGCTTCCTACCACAAGTTGAGGCTGCTCCACTATATGCTTGAGGACTGGGGCGGGGAACTTGCTCCCATGCAGCCGCTGTTCGGGGAGGATGCTCTGGCCGTTCTGTCGGATAATCCTAAGCCCACAGGCGGAGAGGAAGCTCTCGAAGTCGCGGTCCGACGCAGCGGCACGAGCGGTTTCGTCTTTGTAAACAACTATATAAGGATGCACCCTGCTGGCGCGAAGACCCTGGACTTCTTCGGCAGGAGTCTCACGGTGCCGGAGGGGGCAAGTTTCTGTTTCCCCTTCGGACTGAAGTACCACGGAGTCACTATAGATTATGCTACAGCCCAGCCGCTTTGGAAGGCCGGACGCACGCTGTATTTTGTCGCCGTTGAGGGAATAGAGCCTGAATTCAGCGTGAACGGCAAGACGGTTCAGGTTCCCATCGATGAAGTCTTCAAGCTGAGGGGCCTGGAAATCTGCGTGTTCAGTCCCCGGAAGGCACTTTCGGCCTACAGGCTGTCCAACGGCACTTTCGTATTCAGTTCCGGGGCTCTGATATATGAGGACGGGGAACGGGTGATGAGCGAGAGGTGGACTTACGGAGAAGACGTGAGCGCCCTGCGAGTGGACAATCCTTCGGAAGTACGCCCCGCAAAAACGCGAATCGGCGCGGCCGGAGTGGCGGAACAGCCAAGGGATGAAGATTTCCGCACTGCGGCAGTATGGAGGCTGGAATTGCCGAAGACCAAGTTCCCCGAAGACTGCTTCCTGGAAATTTCCTATTGCGGTGATGTGGCGAGGCTGTACGCCGACGGCCGTCTTGTGCAGGACAATTTCTGGAACGGACGCACCATGCTCGTGAGATTCTCGGACCTTGTGGGCAAGGAGCTGGAACTCAAAATATTGCCCTTGTCCAAATCGGCTCCGGTCTATCTCCAGAAGGCCCAGCGGGAGCTGCTCGAAGCGGCTGAGGGCGACTGGCTGCTGGAACTCGGGACCGTGCGTGTGCTGCAGCGGAGGAGTGCGGAATTGCCCTCGTTAGAGAAATAATATGCACTCCGCTGAATACGCTGAAAATAAAACATTTGGAAAGTTTGAAAAAATAGGTTAAATTCGCGGGCTATTCCAATGGGGGAATAGCCTACTGTTTTATTAACTTAATTTTTTGCTAAAATGGCTGAATATTTGCTGCCTGAGAAGAAGCAAGAGATTTTCGCGAAGTACGGGAAGTCTAATAAGGACACCGGCTCTCCTGAGAGTCAAGTTGCTTTATTTTCCTACCGTATCGCTCACCTTACCGAGCATGTGAAGAAGAACAAGAAGGACAATGTTACACGTCGTTCCCTTCTTCGTCTCGTAGGTAAGAGGCGTCAGATGCTGGATTATCTCCAGGAGACTGACATTGAGAGGTACAGAAATATCGTCAAGGAGCTTGGCCTCCGTCGATAAACAGAATAGGAAAACAACGGGGGGGATGGTTTCTGAGGGAGCCATCCCCGTTTATTGATGAGAAAAGACGTAAGACGTAAAGAAAAACAATAATGAACATTATCAAGAAACAAATTAATCTCGCGGACGGCCGCGTGATTGAGATTGAGACCGGCAAACTCGCGAAACAGGCAGCCGGTTCAGCTGTAGTAAAAATGGGTGGGACCATGCTTCTGGCCACCGTGACGGCTGCCGAGGAAGTAAAGGAAGGCACCGATTTCATGCCCTTGACGGTAGATTATAAGGAAAAGTTCTATTCAGCCGGACGTTTTCCCGGCGGATTCCTGAAGAGGGAAGGAAGGTCGAGCGACTATGAGGTACTCATCTCCCGTCTCATTGACCGTCCCATACGCCCTCTGTGGCCGGATGATTTTCATCTCGAAGTATTCGTAAACGTAACCCTGATATCTGCGGAGAAGGACATTCAGCCCGACGCTCTTGCGGGTCTTGCTGCATCATGTGCCCTTGCTACCTCTGACCTCCCCTTCGGAGGCCCCATTTCCGAGGTGAGGGTCTGCCGAATCAACGGCGAATTCGTTATCAATCCCGGTTTCTCGCAGATGCCCGAGGCCGACCTCGACCTGATGGTGGCGGCTACTGAGGAGAACATCATGATGGTGGAAGGCGAGATGAAGGAAGTCAGCGAGCACGATATGCTCGAGGCTATCAAGTTCGCCCACGAGGAGATTAAGAAGCACTGCCGGGTTCAGAAGGAACTCATGCAGGAGCTCGGCACCGACGTCAACAAGCGTGACTATCCCCATGACGTTGAGGATGAGGAACTCAAGAAGGCGGTACATGACTTCTGCTATGACAGGTGCTATGCCCTTGCGAAGTCCGCAAAGCCCAAGAAGGAACGCGAGCAGGGCTTCAAGGCCATAAAGGAGGAATTCATTGAAACCATACCCGAGGAGGAGCGCGAGGAGAAGGCAGCCCTCGTTTCAAGGTACTATCATCATGAGGAGAAGGAAGCCATGCGCAACCTGATTCTCGACGAGGGAATACGTCTGGACGGACGTAATTGCAATCAGGTGCGTCCTATCTGGTGTGAGGTTGACTATCTGCCATGCTCCCACGGTTCGGCCATTTTCACCCGCGGAGAGACCCAGTCTCTGGCTACCGTCACCCTCGGCACCAAGATGGACATGAAGGAGACGGACGAAGTGCTTATCCAGGACGACCAGCAGTTCGTACTGCACTACAATTTCCCGCCCTTCGCTACCGGAGAGGCCAGGCCGCAGCGTGGTGTGGGCCGTCGCGAAATAGGTCATGGAAATCTCGCCCTGCGTGCTCTCAAGCCCGTAGTTCCTCTCGCACCCGAGAATCCCTATGCTGTGCGCGTGGTTTCGGATATACTTGAGTCCAACGGTTCGTCTTCAATGGCTTCCGTCTGCGGCGGCTGCCTCGCACTCATGGATGCCGGCGTGAAAATCAAAAAGCCGGTTGCAGGTGTGGCCATGGGTCTGATTACCGACGAGACCAATCCTAACGGGCGCTACGCCATTCTTACCGATATTCTCGGTGACGAGGACCACCTCGGTGATATGGACTTCAAGGTGACGGGTACGGCCGACGGTATCACCGCCACCCAGATGGATATCAAGGTCGACGGACTTTCCTACGATGTGCTTGAGAAGGCTCTCGAGCAGGCCCGCCAGGGACGTATGCATATCATGGGAGAGATGATGAAGACAATCAGCGAACCCCGTGAGGATTACAAGCCCTTCGTTCCCCGTATCGAGCAGCTTCGTATCGACGCAGAGTTCATCGGAGCTGTCATCGGAAAGGGCGGCGAGACCATACAGAAAATCCAGAAGGAGACCGGCACCGTCATCAGCATCGATGAGGAGCCCATCCCTGGAACCAACAAGACAGAGGGCGTTGTCGACATCGCTTCCGACAACAAGGAGAACATGCAGAAGGCCATTGAGTGGATTAAGGCTATCTGCGCAGTTCCCGAAGTCGGACAGGTATATCACGGAAGGGTGGTTTCCATTCTGGAGTTCGGTGCCTTTATCGAGATTCTTCCCGGCAAGGAGGGACTGCTTCACGTTTCCGAGATAGCCTGGAACAAGACAGAGAACGTGGAGGATGTGCTGAGCGTGGGCGACGAGATCGATGTCAAGCTTCTTGAAATCGATTCCAAGACCGGCAAGATGCGTCTTTCTTCGCGTGCGCTGACGGAGAAGCCCGCTGACTACGTGGAGCCCCGCAGGACCCGTCCCAACGGAGAGCATAGGGGAGGAGGCAGGAACGAGCGCCGTTCTTCCGAGCGTGGAGGACGCGGAGAGCGTCGTGGAGGCCCTCGCGAGGACAAGCGTGACCCCCGCGGCCGCCGCAAGTCAGGACACCGCGATGAGTCACCCGTAAGGGACTACCACGATTCTTCAGACGAACTGTTCTAATCCGTCGAGGATATAGTGTAATAAACGGGGGTATCCAAAGTCTTTTGGGTACCCCTGACGTTTTTCTTCGAGAAACTATATCCCTCCCAACCCCCTGCGGAGGTAACTGCATTTGAAGAATTAAGCGCAGCCGCAGATATTTGCAGCAGGGATAAATTTAAACGGCATTTTGATACGTTGACACTTAAGCTCCCATGGTCGCGGGCCCTCCGGGCGAGTGCTTCTATGTGTCGTTACTTTTGGTCATTATATTTTAGAAAGACAAGAAGCGGTTTCGCACCTGCCCGGTGCGCGCCTTTAGGACAGATATTTTGTGGCAGGCTATAATTTACCTATCCACTCGGCCATGTCTTCGAGCACTTCAGGGGCAAAAGTCTCTTCAATCTTCACATATTCCTCGGGGATTCCGATGGTGCAGTGCTGAAAAAGGTGATTTAGGCCGTCGTATATCTTGATATGGTCGCCGGCCCTGTCCCCGGGAAGAGACTTGAGAGCAGCAATATTGCTTTGGGCTATTACCTGAACATCCTTGCTTCCTACTACTGCAAAGACAGGACATGAAACCTTCTCTATGTATCCTTTTGGCTCAAAGGCAATGAAACTTTCCATCCAAGGATTGCTGCTTTCATAGAAAGATTTGACTCCTGCCAAGATTTCATCAGACAGACTGATACCCAAGTCTTTTACAAGGGCATCAACTACAGCCTCTGCATCTTCGTTTCTATCTTCCAAAAGCATGGACTCGATGACTTTGTCAAGCAGGAGGCCATAATCATTTACAAGCTCCTCTTGAACTCCTATGAGCGACATGTATTTTTTACTTTGCTCCACGAGTACTTCCCTCCCGGGCACGGTAGCTCCGGCAAGGCTCACTATAAAATCTATCTTCTGCTCTCCTCCAAGCATGAAAGCTATGGTACCTCCTTCGCTGTGTCCCAAAACTCCTACCTTACCGAATTTGCCTGAACTTTTCAAATATTCTACTCCACACAGAGCATCTTCGGCATTGGAATGAATGGTAACAGAGCCGGGATCACCGCTTGAGCCTCCTACTCCCCTGTCATCATATCTCAATGAGGCAATTCCATGGCGTGCAAGGTAATCGGCGATGACAGCGAAAGGTTTATGTTCGAAGAGTTCCTCGTCCCTGTTTTGCTGTCCGCTTCCTGAAACCATCAATACGACAGGAAGCTCGGCATTTTCATACCCGGAAGGATATACTAAAGAACCTGCAAGCTCAACATCGCCATTGTGAAATGTCACCTCCTCCACTTCGTAGGGATAGGGAGGCTGAGGGTTTTGAGGCCTAAGTCTTTGAACAGCACC
>CAZMTY010000002.1:0-92063 GCA_964569595.1 uncultured Muribaculaceae bacterium | reverse complement strand
AGGCCACGCCGACTTCACCCTGACAACCCACTTCCGCCCCGGAAATCGAGGCATTGTGCTTGACCACATTTCCGAAAATGCCTCCCGTAGCCAAAGCGTGGAGTATACGCTTCTCGGAGAAATCATGTCCTTTGGATATATGGTAGAGCACCGCAGGAATGACCCCGCTGGAGCCGCAGGTGGGTGCCGTGACGACAACTCCTCCCGAGGCATTCTCCTCGCTCACGGCCAAGGCGTATGAAAAGACCATTCCCCGTGTCTGGAGATTGGACTTGTAGCCCAAGGCCTTGATATGGTAAGTAGCCGCTTTCCGGGACAGACGCAGAGGACCCGGGAGTGCCCCTTCGTTATTCAGCCCACGCTCTATTGCAGCCTTCATCGCTTCCCAGACCGTCTTCATATAGTCCCAGAAAGCCGAATCTTCGTGCTGCTCGGCATATTCCCAGTAATTGCGCCCGTTTTCCATGCACCACTTCACAATCCTGCCTATGGAATTGAGCTCGTATATATCCTCCCCCTCGCTGAGTTCCGCCCCCGGGCCTTCGGACAGACTGCCGCCTCCCGTGCTGTAGACCGTCCATTCCTCCCCTCTGTTGCCTTCGGAATCGAGGGCCGCGAAAGTCATGGCGTTGGGATGATAGGGCAGGAATATATCCGGTTTCCATATTATCTCCACACGCTTTCTCCCGTGGTCCGACAGGGCATCCGTCACTGCCGTATCCGTAAGGTGTCCGCGCCCCGTGGCTGCAAGACTGCCATAGAGCGTAACCTCGAAGGCATCCGCCTCGGGATGACGCCCGGCGAAAATGGTTGCAGCCTTTGAGGGGCCCATCGTGTGACTGCTTGACGGGCCCCTGCCAATCTTATAAAGTTCTGTAAGTGATTTCATCCGCCTGCTACCAATCCAACGCTATCCTCTCAATATCTTCTTCCACAAGGTGGCTTCCTATCTGCACCTCTATCAGATTCAAGGGGGTGGCGGCCTTGAGTCCGTGCAACTGGCCCTTGCGTATGTGAACCACATCCCCCGGATTGACCTCGGTGACGGTCCCGTCCAACTTCAGATAACCCCTGCCGCTGACAAAGGTCCAGACCTCTTCGCGGTATCTGTGCCTCTGGTAGCTTATCATGCAGCCCGGTTTGAGGAACAGGTTCTTGGTCAGCGACTCTATACCGTCGGGACCGCAGGTCCTGTCGAGCACCCTGTAGCTTCCCCATCGACGCTCCTCGTACATGGGCCTGTCCGTAAGGTGCTCCACATAACTCTTTATGTTCTCGGAAGTTTTCTTGGCGGACACGAGTATTCCGTCCGGACTTGCAGCTATCACGGCATCGTCTATGCCGTCGCAGAATATGGGGAGGGACAATTCATTGACTATATGGGTATTGTGCGCATGCTCCCCTATGACTCCATTGCCCGTCACGGCTACCGGCAGTTCCTCGCACAAGGTGTTCCAGGTACCGAGGTCCTTCCACTCCCCGTCGTAGGCCACCACTGCCACGGACTCGGCCTTTTCCGCCACCTCATAGTCGAAACTGATTTTGGGAAGTTCCCTGTACCTGCCGCGCAAGCCGGCGAAACTTTCGGCCTTGATATACTTCTCCACGAGCGAAGTGAGATAACCGAGCCTGAACGCGAACACGCCTCCGTTCCAGTACGCCCCTTCAGCCAGGAGTTTTTCGGCCGTGGGCACATCCGGCTTTTCCGTGAATCTCTGCACTCTCTGCCACCCGCTCCCGGCTTCCCCTGACGGGACCACATAGCCGTATTTAGCGGAAGGATAGGTGGGACGTATGCCCATCAGCACCAGGTCCGCCACGCCCTTTTCCACACAGCCGGCCATCCTCGCGATGACATCGAAATAGCCTCCGCTGGTAAAGGGGTCGCAGGGCATCACCACCACCGTCTCGTCGGGACCATAGCCGGCCTCGAGGGCAAGATACATGCAGGAAAGCGCTATCGCGGGGAAGGTATCCCTTCTTTCCGGTTCGGTGACTATATTGACCTCTCCGTGGAGCTGGTTCAGGATTATGTCCCTCTGGGCATCGTTGGTGGCAATGGTCAGCCCGCAGTTTATGCCGGACTCGCGCAACTGGCGTATGACCCTCTGGACCATAGACTCGCGACCGCCGTCCGGGGCAGGGAGAAGCGGCAGGAACTGCTTGGAGCGGGCCTCATTTGAAAGCGGCCACAGCCTCTTGCCGGAGCCGCCTGAAAGTAATACTATCTGCATAACTGTAACGTCAATCTGACGAATTAATATTGTTTATATTTTCCTGAAAACCGACATCCCGCCTTCAATCGCCCGGACCCGTCTCCCCGCTGGCATCGAAGAAAGTAGCGGAAAGCCTGGCCATACACCGGCACAGGCTGCCGAGCCAGTAGGGAATCTCCATGCCGAAGACTTCCTTTATCCTGGTCTTGTCGAGAACGGAATATGAGGGCCGGCGTACCTTAGAGGGAAATTCTCCGGAATGGCAGGGCAGGACACTGCAGCCGTCATGGCCGGCAAGCATGGCTATAGTATGCGCGAAATCATACCAGCTGCACACACCTTCGTTGGAGTAATTGTATAATCCCGAACGGGCATATTCAGCGCCTCTGCCGCTCTTGCGGTAATCGTCTATTATGGTCATCACGGCCCCCGCGAGGTCTGCGGCGTAGGTCGGAGTACCGGTCTGGTCGAACACCACCTTCACCTCCGGACGCGAGCCGGTCAGCTCTATCATGGTCTTGAGGAAGTTCTTGCCGAATTCGCTGTACAGCCAGGCGGTACGGATAATCACCGCTTTGCAGCCCGAGGCAAGGATATTCTTTTCGCCGAGCAGTTTGGTCCTCCCGTAGACTCCGGAGGGCGTTCCCGGCCTGTCCTCGGTACAGGGAGTGTTATAGGGGTCGGCGCCTATCACGTAATCTGTGCTTATATGTACGAGAAGAGCCCCGCTTTCCTTCGCCACCTCGGCAAGACAGGCCGGAGCCCAAGCGTTTAACCTCTCCGCAAGGGCTTCGTTGTCCTCCGCAGCGTCCACGTTCGTATATGCCGCACAATTTACGATTACATCCGCGCCGAAACGCTTCACCGCCCCGCGTATGGCGGAAATCTCGGTAATATCCAGAATTTCGCAGCCGCAGGGCACATCCGGACCTCCCGTGCGCTTCATGATTTCCGTCTGTTCCCGGGTAGGAAGCGCCACATCGGTAAAGAGAAAACTGTCGGCTGAACCGGCCGACAATATACGCATCCAGCTACCGAGCTGGCCGTTGGCACCTGTCACAAGAATCTTCATCTCAGGCAATCCGATTTCCATAAATCAATCAAGTCCCTCCGCCAGGCCGTCCGCAATCTTCAGCAAATATTGCCCGTACTGGTTCTTTATCATGGGTACGGCCAGTTCGCGCAGCCTTTCTGCAGTTATCCAGCCCTTTTGCATGGCTATGCCTTCGAGACATGCGACCTTGAGACCCTGACGCTTTTCTATGGTCTCGATATATGCCGTCGCCTCTGCGAGGGAGTCGTGGGTACCGGTATCCAGCCAGGCGAAGCCGCGGCCGAGGGTCTGGACCTTCAGCTTCTGCCAGCCAAGGAACACCTGATTCACCGTGGTTATCTCGAGTTCCCCCCGGGCCGAGGGCCTGATAGTTTTGGCTACCTTCACCACCTCGTTAGGATAGAAATAGAGGCCCACCACGGCATAGTTCGACTTGGGACGGGCCGGTTTCTCCTCTATCGACTTGCAATTACCCTCCGCATCGAACTCCGCCACACCGTACCTTTCGGGGTCGGCCACCCAATATCCGAAAACTGTGGCCACGCCCTCCTTTTCAGCCCTGGCAGTGGCGTCCGTGAGTTTCCTGGCGAAGTCGTTGCCGTGGAAGATATTGTCGCCCAGAACGAGACAGACGGAATCATCGCCAATGAATTCCTCTCCTATGATGAAGGCCTGTGCGAGTCCGTCCGGAGAGGGCTGTTCGGCATAACTGAAATTCACCCCGAAATCGGAACCGTCGCCGAGAAGCCTGCGGAAGGCCGGAAGGTCCGTGGGAGTGGAGATGATGAGAATATCCCTTATCCCCGCGAGCATGAGCACGGAAATGGGATAGTATATCATGGGCTTGTCGTAAACCGGGAGCAGCTGTTTGCTCACACCTTTCGTGATAGGATACAGCCGGGTGCCTGACCCGCCTGCCAAAACTATTCCCTTCATCTTGTTTCTTGTAAAGAATGAATCCAACAGGGACTTTCCCCGAATAGGAAACAATTTTACTAAAAATTATTCAAACGGCAATGTTCCGCAAGTTCCGTCTTTATTTCAGGTCGCGCAGGGTGAAGCGGAAGCCGAGTCCGCCGCCGGGAACACTGTATGCCCGTATCGAACCCTTGTGGAAGAGCACGGCGTTGCGCGCTATGGAAAGTCCCAGACCCGAACCGCCCACCGGTTTGCTCCTGTCGGCATCGAGACGGTAGAACCTCTCGAAAATCTTCTCCAGCTCATCCTCCCCGACCCCCCGGCCCGTATCGTAATAATCTATGCAGTGGCTCCTGTGGGGCAGGACGGAATACGAAACATGGACGGTGCAGCCGTCTCCGGCATATTTCATCGAATTTTCAATCAGATTCCTGAATATGGAATATATGAGGCTGTAGCTGCCCCGCACGCAGACCGGCGAAAGCATATTCTCTACCTTGATGCCGTGGCCGTGCACCGATTCACCGAGTTCCTCCATAACTTCCTCGAATACGGTCTTTACGTTTACCGGCGTTATCTTGAACTGCTCCGGAGCCTCCTCGAGCTTGGTAATCGTGGAGATGTCGGCAATCATGTCCGAAAGTCTGAGCGACTGCAGATACGAACGCTCTATAAACAGGCGCCGCCGGTCCTCGTCCAGTTCGGGATGGTTCACTATGGTCTCGAGATAGCCCTGTATGCTGCTCACCGGGGTCTTGAGCTCGTGGGAAATGTTGCCCGTCATCTCGTGTTTGAGGCGGCGCTTCTCAATGTAGGCCTTTTCCTCCTCCTTGCGGGCAAGCCTGTCGCTCAGATAGAAGAGCAGGGAGAGCGCAAACACAAGGAGCACGAAGATGAAAAGCAGGTAGAGCCAGTCGGTGCGCCTGAATCTGCCCACATCCATGCCGAAGTCCCGGGCCGCACGGACTATGCGCCCGTCGTAAAGCCCGGCATAGAAGAAATATTTCCTTTCGAAGGTCTCCGAAACGCGCAGGGCACTTCCCTCGCCCTTTTCCAGGCATTCCCGGATTTCCGGCCTGTCAAGATGGTTGGGCATGGTGGAAATATCGCTTTCCGAATCGAATACTACCCTGCCGTCAAGGTCTATTACGCTTATCCTGACGCTTTCGGGAATGTAGGCCATGACCCCGCTGAGGGAATCCGCCCCGGCGACGATTTCGGTATAGGCCGCGAGCATGGACGCCAGCAGACCCTTCTTGTAGTCCCGGGAACTCGCCACCCCCACCCAAAGTGTAATCAGTGCGAACAGCACGAAAACACCGGCAACATAGATGGCCAGTTTATTTCTGTAGGATGTAGTGCGAGTCGACATAGTATCCGAATCCCGTCTTGTTCTTGATAAGGTCCCTGTAACTGCCGAGCTTGCTCCTTATCCTCGCGATGTGTACGTCCACTGTCCTGTCGAGCACGTAGGGCGCGTCTTTCCAAAGACTGGATATCAGCGAAGCCCTCGAAAAATAGGTGTCCGGGTGGCTCGCGAGCAGGGCCAGCAGGTCGAACTCCTTGCGTGAGAGTTGCAGGGGTTTGGAAAAAAGTTCCACAGTCTCGGCGCCGAGGTCTATGTGCAGGTCCGCGAAATCCAGCACATCCCTGTGCTGATTGTCCCCTCCGGAACGGCGCAGCACGGCCTTCACCCTCGCGAGCACTTCGTTTATGGAAAAGGGCTTGGGAATATAGTCATCCCCGCCGGCGGAGAAACCGGTAAGCACATCGTTTTCCTCGGTTCTGGCGGTCAGGAAAATTATGGGAATATGGTTGTGGTTGTCCTTGCGGAGACGTTTGGCCATCTGGAAACCGGACATGCCCGGCAGCATCACATCCAGCAGAATCAGAGCAGTGTCGGGACCGAACATCCCGAGTCCCTCCTCGGCGGATGAAGCGGCAAGCACCCTGTAGCCTGCGTTCTCCAAATTGAAGGTCAGAATATCCCTTATATCGGCCTCATCTTCGACAATAAGCACCTCTATCATGGCTGAATCCGTTTTACCCCTGCAAAGTTATCACTTCCACGGCGCAAATTCAATCGGAATGTTAAATTTCAGTTACAAATGAAGCGCGAAGTGTTAATTTTCAGTTAAAATGAACGGTTTTTCATATATTTGCGCGGTTTTACCGAACTTTAGCCGGACACGACAAAGTCAAATCAACGTCCTCATAAACGATGTTTCTAAGTATAATCACCTTGCTCGGTGCGCTCGGAATGTTCCTCTACGGAATGAACCTGATGAGTTCCGGGCTCCAGAAGGCGGCAGGCGACGGTCTGCGTAAATTCGTAGCTTCAATAACTTCCAATCCCTTCAAAGGCGTGGTAACCGGTCTGGGTGTAACGACCATAATACAGTCCTCAAGCGCCACGACGGTAATGACGGTAAGTTTCGTCAATGCCGGAATCCTCAGCCTCAGACAGGCCATAGGGGTGATAATGGGCGCCAACATAGGCACTACGCTGACGGCCTGGATTATAGCCCTTTTCGGATTCTCCGCCGACATCACCCTGCTTGCAGTGCCCCTTATGGCCATAGGTTTCGTGCTCAGCATTTCCAAGAGAGGAAGGACGCGTGACATAGGCGAGATAGTGGCGGGCTTCTGCCTGCTCTTCCTCGGTCTGGCCTTCATGAAAGACTCCGTCCCCGACCTCCAGAACTCCCCCGAAGTGCTGTCCTTCATACGCTCGTGGACAGGCCACGGAACCCTCTCGGTACTGCTTTTCACCTTGGTCGGAACAATCCTTACCCTCATACTCCAGTCATCCAGTGCTACCGTGGCCCTGACCCTGGTGTTCCTGAACATGGGCTGGATAGACTTCGGCACCGCGGCCGCCATGGTGCTCGGCGAGAACATAGGAACCACCATTACCGCCAACCTGGCCGCATCCGTGGGCAACACTTCCGCCAGGCGGGCAGCCCTCGCCCACACGGTGTTCAACCTCTTCGGAGTAATCTGGGCGGTATGCTTCTTCAAGTATTTCCTTATGCTTATCACCGGGCTGGTAGACCTCGTGGGACTTTCCGGAAGCGAGTCCACCCTGCTCTACAGCGTGTCCATGCTCCATACGGTATTCAACCTCGTCAACACCGCCATCCTGATATGGTTCATCCCCGTGATAGAGAAGATAGTCACCAAGGCCATACCCGACAAGGCAGGCGCGGAGACCCCCGGCAAACTTGTCTACATCAATGCCGGTATGGTCTCTACCCCGGAGTTTGCCCTTGAGGAGGCCGACAAGGAAGTGATACATTTCGGCAAGATTATGCAGAAGGACCTCGAGTATATCAAGAATGCAGTGGAGGCCTCCGATTCTGCCGACAAGTTCGCTCAGTGGAAGGAAAAGCTCGTCAAATACGAGGAAATTTCCGACCGCATAGAATATGAAATCGTCAACTTCCTCAACAGTCTGGACCGCGATGCGCTCAGCGACAGTTCAACCAGACACATCAATGTGCTCTACCGCATAGTCGGCGAGATGGAGTCCCTCGGAGACAGCGGCGAGGCCATAAGCCGCCTCATATCCCGGGCCATAGACCACGGCCAGACCCTCACCGAGGAGCACCGCAAGAATGTCGACGAGATGATAGTTCTGCTCGGACGTGCCTTCGAGGCGACCATCTACAACCTCGAAAACGCATCGACCATCAGCAATATTGACAACGCCCTCGAAGCCGAGATTCAGATTAACAAGCATAGGGACGAGCTGCGCGAGAAAGAGTCCAGGTTACTCGAAGAAAACGGCAAGGCCTACTTCGAGAGTGTCTACTATCTTGAACTCATCGAGGACCTCGAGAAGATGGGCGACTTCATAATTAACATATCCCAGGCAGTCATAAGCCCGCGCATGGGAAAGCACGAGAATATTGCCCGGGATGATGATGACAGATAGAGTGTAATTTTTAATTGGGGTGACTCAAAGTCGCTTTTGAGTCACCCCAATTACGTCTTTCTTCGAAAGACTGGGCCCGTCTCAACCCCCTGCACCCCCTGGTCAGGGGGATTTCGCACCTACCCGGTGCGCTCCCTTAGTGAGCTTTTGACCCAACCTCAAACGTTTTTCTTCGAAGAACTTAGGCTGAGATGATTATTTCCCGAGGAATTTCTCGCTGCGGGCTATGAAGTCAGCCAGGGCCTTGCCCTTGAGCATACCGTTGCCGAGCAGTGCAAGGTCCACTATCTGATGCAGGAGCTCGTTGCTTGAAGCGAAGTCACTTGCAGAGCTGTCGGCCGCCTCCTTTTTCGCATCCCATATCCCGGACACGACAGGATTCTGCATATTGACCACGATATTGTAGGAATCGGGAACGGAGCCGTAGAAATTCATTCCTCCGCCCAAGGCGCTCATTTCGCGGTAGCGGCGCATGAATTCGTTCTGGGTAATCATCACCGGAGCCGCATTCTCCCCGAGATTCCTGGCCTCGACAAAATAATCGTTACCCTGCGGCAGTACAGCCTTGAACATCTCCTCAAGCACTTTCTTGTCGTCGTCGCTCATCTCGGGACGGACCTCATCCTCCTTGGGTATGAGCTTTGACGGGGAATCGCTGTCCACCCTTGCGAAGCGTGTATGTTCCAACTTGGTTTCCAGCAGGTTCACGTAGTGGCTGTCGAGCTCGCAGTCCATCAGCAGAACATCGTAGCCCATATTCTTCGCCCCTTCCACGAACTGGTACTGGTCCTCCGTATTCGTAGCATAGAGATAGACCACGTTATTGTCCTTGTCCGTCTGGGCAGGCTCTATGGCCTTGCGGTAATCCTCGAAACTGAAATACTTGCCGTCAGTATTCTTCAGGAGGGCAAACTTCATGGCCCTGTCGCGGAAGTTTTCATCCGTGAGCATGCCGTACTCTATGAACAGCTTGATATTGTCCCACTTCTGCTCATACTGTTCGCGCTGCTCCTTGAATATTTCCTCGAGCCTGTCGGCCACCTTGCGGGTGATATAGCCGCTGATTTTCTTGACATTCGCATCGCTCTGGAGATAGCTCCTGCTGACGTTCAGAGGAATGTCGGGCGAATCTATGACTCCGTGCAGCAAGGTGAGGAAGTCGGGCACTATATTGTCCACATGGTCGGTTACGAACATCTGATTGCAGTAGAGCTGAATCCTGTTCTTGTTGACAGCCATCCTCTCCTTGATTTTCGGGAAGTAGAGAACGCCGGTCAGGGTGAAGGGATAGTCTACATTCAGGTGAATCCAGAACATGGGTTCCTCCTCCATGGGATAGAGTTCCCTGTAGAATTTCAGGTAATCCTCGTCCTTGAGTTCGGAAGGAGTACGGGTCCATATAGGTTCGAGGCTGTTGACAACATTGTCCTCGTCGGTCTCCACGCTCTTGCCGTCCTTCCACTCCGTCCTTTTGCCGAACACCACGGGTACGGGCATGAACTTGCAATACTTGCCGAGCAACTGGCTTATCCTGCCCTTCTGGGCGAATTCCGCCGAATCCTCGTCGAGGTAGAGGCTGATTACGGTGCCGCGCTCCGCCTTGTCACCCTCCTCCATAGTGTACTCCGGAGAGCCGTCGCAACTCCATTTTACCGGCCTGGCCCCTTCCTGCCAGCTGAGCGTGTCTATGGTCACCTTGGACGCTACCATGAAGGCGGAGTAGAAACCGAGACCGAAATGTCCTATAATGGACGAGAGCTGGTCCTTGTACTTTTCAAGAAATTCCCCGGCTGAAGAAAAGGCTATCTGGTTGATATACTTGTCCACTTCCTCGGATGTCATTCCGATTCCGTTGTCTATAACCCGCAGAACCTTTTCATTCTCATCGAGTTCTATCCTCACTTTCAATTCCCCGAGTTCACCCTTGAAGTCGCCGGAAGAGGCCAGGGCGTTCATCTTCCGACAGGCATCGACTGCGTTCGCAACCAGCTCGCGCAGGAAAATTTCATGATCCGAATAAAGAAATTGCTTGATTACCGGGAAAATATTCTCGGTGGTAACTCCGATTTTACCTTTCAATGCTTCTGTTGCCATATCTGAAACTGTTTGATTCCGTATGTACTAACACGGCCCGACCTGTGGCCGGACCGCGCTGGGAAATCAAAATATGTTCCTGTGACAATCTGTCAGATTCCGTCAGGCAATCCGGAACCCACGTTTGACTGATAGCTCTCCGAGGTGCAGGTCCCCCAATAGTACCTCAGGATACAACTGTCTGCTCCGACGCCCGAAATGAAAGATTCCAGATAATAGGTTCCGCTCTGCAACAGGACCCATTCCCTGCTCGTGTATGTAGAGTACTTGCGCCAATCGTACACTAGGTCCCCTTCTGTCGTCATGACGGCGGAATAGCCGTTGGACTCGTCGTAATTCAACGAAAAGGAACTGACGGTCCACTTGTAGTCGTCCTCCAGGGTCTCACTGGGTCCCCTCTCTACCTGCAAAGTGAAATTCATTATTTCGTTGGCCCCGCTGACCTCCCAGCAGTTGTCCGCCAGCCAGACGACATCAAGTACCAGATTGTCGTCTGAATAATACGTGTAGGTGTATCCCTCGACATTCACCCGTTCCTCATATACCACAAGCCTGGTCAGCAGGGTCACAGAACTCTCGCTTGAGTAACGGACCAGTCTCTCTCCGAAGTAAACAAAATTTGAGCTACTCCTGGATTTGTTGTTATACTCATACACCTCGCACGACCAGGACAGCGCAAGCAGACTTGAAAGCACTGCCATTCTCATTATAATCTTGAACATAAGCCTCATGGGAATCTAAAATCTGTAACCTATTCCTATTCTTGCTCCAGTGTAAAAGTAACCCAGACCGACTTCCCAAAAGCCGAAGACAGTCCGGCCTATTTCGCAGCCGAGCAGGCTGACCTGGGATGCAAGCTCCAAGGAGCCGTCGAAAAAGCCGTACATTTCAGCGTATGAGCCCCTTGTATCCGAGTAATCACCGCAATATGCTACAAAACCGAGGCTGACGGCGCTGTAGAGGCGGAACATGGGTCTGTTGTAATAGCTGAGCCGGATTTGCGGCATGAAGGTGAAAGCCGCACCCATCGCTCCCCCGACCTTCCTGTCGCTTACGGAATCGTAGACGTCATACCAAAGTATTTCCGCTGACGCATCCACGCCGACCGAGATGCACCTCGTCAAATAGTACTGGAAACCCATACTGTAGGAACCTGAAGATTTTACAGGCCCGCGGTAGTCTCCGTAAAATTTTTCCAGGAAATAATCTGAATCCGTCGAGGCTGCACTGCCGACAGCGAATTTGTCCGCAACCAATTCTGATGATCTGCCGGCACCGAAGCGGAACTGCATGTTTCTGCCGTCATAATAGCAGCGGCGGCTGCACCGGCTCCCGCACTCATGATAATCCAAATCGAGTTCCGTAAGACAAGCGGCTTCCTGTTCCGCCGCCGGAAGCCCCCCGGCATAGCAAACTGCACCCGCGGACATCATCGCCGCGAGTGCTATAAGGATTTTAATATGGCTACTCATGGTCAATAATACTACGTGACAATCTGTCAGATTCAATCGGGAGTTCCGGAACCAAAACTTATCGTATAGGTCACCGCCGTACAGCTGCCCCTGGAGTAAGTCAAGAGACAACTGTCCGCCCTGTCATTCGAGATGTAAGTCTGCACATAATAGGTTCCGTTCTGCAAGAGATCCCAAGACTTGCTCGAGGATGTGTCGGACACATACCACTCGTACACTATGTCTCCATTAGTCGTCATGACGGCAGTATAACCGTTGGACTCGTCGTAATCCAGGGATAAGGAAATGACTGTCCACCTGTATTCGTCATCCAGCCTGTCACTGGATTCTCTGAGCACCTGCAAATTGAAATTGGTCGTTTCTCCGGTTCCTGTGACTTCCCAGCAGTTCTCCGCCACCCAGACGACGTCGAGTGTCAGAGTTTTGGTATAATGCGTAGTGTAGGTGAATCCAGCCTCGTCAATCGTTTCCCCGGACATCGAAAGCTTTCTCAACACGCTTACCGAAGCGTCGCTCGATTCACTGACGAGATTCTTGCCGAAAGATATAAGAAGAGAAGAAGAATCACGGGATGAGTAGGATGATGTTGTCACCTCACACGACCAGGACAGCACAAGCAGACTTGAAAGCACTGCCATTCTCATTATAATCTTGAACATAAGTCTCATGGAAATTTAAAATCTGTATCCTATTCCTCCCCTCACTCCGGAGTAAAGATGGCCGACACCGATTTCCGCAAAGGCGAAGACAGTCCGGCCGATTTCGCAGCCGAGCGGGCTGAACTGCCATGCAAGGCTTACGGATCCGTCATAAGGGGTGTAAATATTGCCGTATGGAACCCTTAAATCCGAATAATCACCGCAATATGCGACAAGACCTATGCTTAATGAGCTGTAGATGCGAAACAAGGGTCTGTTTGCATAATTAAGCCGGACTTGCGGCAAGAAACATAAAGCCGCACCGGTTACCCGACCGACCTTCCTCCTGTTGATAGAGTCGTAGAGGTTATACCAAAGTATTTCCGCAGAGGCATCCACGCCGACCGAGAAAACCCTGGTCAAGTTGTATTGGAAACCCATACTGTAGGAGCCCGTAGAAGTCATGGCCCCGGCGTAGTCATTATAATATTGATACAGATAAGGATAACTGCCAGTATATCCCCAAGCGTATCCATTGAAATTGTTCGAGACTATTTCTGATGACATGCCGGCGCCGAAGCGCAACTGCATATTTTTTCCGTCATACTGGCGGTGGCGCCTGTACCAGCGCCTGAAGTCATGGTAATCCCAGTAATTGTAGGCGTCAGGGCCGACGGCCGGTTCAAATGCCGCAAGACTGTCGGCATTCTGTTTTGCCGCCGGAAGCCCCCCGGCATAGCAAACTGCACCCGCGGACATCGCCGCGAGTGCTATAATGACTTTGAGATAGATTTTCATGGTCCTTTCAGTAACACTTCAACACACTCGGAAAGATGCCGCAGCCGTGCTGAACGTTGCAAGAATTTCGGACCTTATGATACTATTTGTACAAAAATCTCTTGATGCTCATCTTGGGAGTCTTCTCGAAAGGAACGAGGACGACTTCCACCTTGGCTATCTGGCTGTAACCGGGCAGACGCTTGTTGGCGCTGACGCGCACCTTCTCGGGAAGGTCGGAGATAGCCTCCTCGTCGAGCCCTGCCTTGTTTATCGCATCCGCATCGAAGTACACCAGGGCCACAATCCTGCCGGAACGGTCGAGTACCACTGACTCGGATACGTAAGGCTGATTGTTGACCACGGCCTCGAGTTCCTCGGGATATATGTTCTGTCCGTTGGCAGAAAGTATCATGTTCTTGGAGCGGCCCTTTATGAATATGTTGCCGTCCTTGTCCATGATTCCGAGGTCTCCGGTGCGCAGATAGCCGTCATCGGTGAACACGGCCCTGGTGGCCTCCTCGTTCTTGTAGTAACCCACCATGATATTCACTCCCTTTGCCTGGATTTCACCGGCTATGGCCTCGGGATCCTCGGATTCTATGCGCACGTCCACGCAGTTGATGCCCTTGCCGCAGGAACCGGGCACGTAACGGGTCCAGTCCTCGTATGCGAGCAGGGGTGCGGCTTCGGTCATGCCGTAGCCCACGGTATAGTGCAGGCCGATGCGCTTGAACAATTTCTCGACCTCGGGATTGAGAGCGGCTCCTCCCATGATGTAGTTGCGCACCTTGCCTCCGAAAGCCTTGTCGAGTCCCTCGCGTATCTTGTTACATATAAAGGTATTCACACCGGGAATAGCGAGCCCCAACTTCATCTGGGGCTTCGATATCTTAGGCTTGAGGGAGGACTTGTACACCTTTTCCATTACGAGAGGAACCGTGCAGACCATGTAGGGTTTCACATCCCTCATGGCTTTAAGGAGAAGTGAAGGGGCAGGGGTCTTGCCCAAGTAGTAAACGGTGCAACCGCCGGAAACGGGATAGAGGAATTCGTACACCATGCCGTAGACATGGGCCATGGGCAACATGGATACGAGTTTGTCCCCGGGAAGTATGGGCAGGTTTTCGTGCCCGAACTGTATGGAAGCACTCAGGTTGGCATAGGTCAGCATCACGCCTTTGGGGTCGCTGGTAGTACCGGAAGTATAGTTTATAACGGAAAGGTCGTTGAAATTGTCTACGGGCAGGCTCAGGTCGTCGGGAGTGATTCCGGAGGGGTATTTTTCGTCGAATGCGGCGTCAAGTCCCGCCATTGCTTCGGCAAATTCTTCGTCAGCAGAGTAGAGCATGGAGAAATCGTCCACATTTACCACCCCCTTGAGGGCCGGCATCTGCGACGGGTCGAGTTTCTCCCATATTTCCCTGTCCACAAAAAGAATGAGACTGTCGGAGTGGGCGACGAGATGGTTTACACTGTCGGGATGGAAGTCCGCAAGTATGGGTACGACCACCGCCTCGTAGGCATTGATTGAGATGAAGGATACGGCCCAACGGGCAACGTTTTTGGCACACAGGGCAATCTTGTCGCCCTTCTTGATTCCCGTTTTGGAAAAAAGTATTCTGAATTTTAGAATTTCCCTCGCAAGTGCGGCATTGGTGAATTCTTCGCCTTGATAGTTGCAGAGGGCAGGCCTGTCCCAATTGGCCTTCATGCTGTTTTCCAGAGTGGATAAGTAATGAATCATATTTAGGAATTTAATCAGTTTCAAATATGGCTATCAGAGTCGATAATTTACGATATTTGTGGTGAAAATAAAAAATTTGTGGTGAAATTATGACGAAAAAACCTATTGCCGCGCTTATATATGATTTTGACGGAACTCTCTCTCCCGGGAACATGCAGGAGTTCGGTTTTATCCAGGCTGTAGGCAAGACCGCGGACGAATTTTGGCGTATGAGCGACAATATTGCGCTCGGTCAGGACGTCTCCAACGTACTCTCGTACATGAAACTCATGTTCGACGAGGCCAAGGCCAACGGAATCAGCCTGAGACGCGAGAACTTCAAGAGTTTCGGCAAGGACATCATCCTGTTCGAAGGGGTGCGGGACTGGTTCGGGATGGTGAACGACTACGGCAAACGCGCCGGCGTGCGCATAGAGCACTACATCAATTCTTCGGGGCTCAAGGAAATCATCGAAGGCTCTCCCATAGCCCGTGAATTCAAGCACATCTTCGCCGGCACCTTCATCTACGACGAAAACGGGGAAGCGGTATGGCCGGGGGTGGCCGTGGACTATACGGCCAAGACCCAGTTCATCTTCAAGATAAACAAGGGCATTTTCAGCGTCAGGGACAACAAGAGGGTCAACGACTCCATGGCCGAGGACAAGAAACGCATACCCTTCGCCAATATGATTTATTTCGGCGACGGAGAGACCGACGTACCCTGCATGAAGATAGTCGGGATGTTCGGGGGCCATTCCATAGCGGTCTACAAGCCCGAGGACAAGGCAAAGAAAAACACGGCCGACAAACTCAAGCGTCAGGGCCGTGTGGCATTCTCCCTGCCTGCCAGATATACCCGTGACTCCGAGGCTTTCCGCGTAGTCACGGCCATTATTGACAAAATCAGGGCTGACTGGGAACTCCAGCTGCTGAAGCGCTGACTACTCCCACTCTATCGTTGCGGGCGGCTTGGAGGATATGTCGTAGACAACCCTGTTGATACCGCTCACCTTGCGTATAATCTCGTTGGAAACCTCGGCCAGGAAGTCGTATGGCAGGTGTACCCAGTCGGCTGTCATTCCGTCCACCGAACTTACGGCCCTGAGCGCCACCGTGTTCTCGTAGGTACGCTCGTCGCCCATCACCCCGACGCTACGCACGGGCAGGAGTATGGTCCCCGCCTGCCATACCGAATCGTACAGACCGCTGGAACGCAGCCTGTCCATATATATGGCATCGGCTTCCTGCAGGATTTTCACCCGCTCCGCCGTGACCTCGCCCAGTATTCTTATACCCAGACCGGGCCCGGGGAAGGGATGGCGTCCGAGTATTCCGGGATCCAGTCCCAAAGCCTTGCCCACACGCCTCACTTCGTCCTTGAAAAGCAGCCTGAGCGGCTCCACCACCTTCAGGTTCATCTCCTTGGGCAGACCGCCGACGTTGTGGTGGCTCTTTATGGTGGCGGAGGGGCCCTTGACGGGGCTGGACTCTATGACATCGGGATAAATCGTGCCCTGGGCCAGCCATTTTGCGCCCTCTATCCTGCGGGCCTCCTCATTGAAGACCTCG
Organism: uncultured Muribaculaceae bacterium; assembly: GCA_964569595.1. Taxonomy (GTDB): domain Bacteria; phylum Bacteroidota; class Bacteroidia; order Bacteroidales; family UBA932; genus Cryptobacteroides. The sequence continues at coordinate 75,659 of CAZMTY010000002.1, read as the reverse complement.
ACGAAATCGCGGCCTATAATGCGCCGCTTGGTTTCGGGGTCGGTCACGCCGGCAAGGTCGCCGAGAAAACGCGCCGCAGCCCTTACCCCAGTGACATTCAAGCCCATACCCTCGTATGAACGGAGCACGTCCTCAAACTCGTTCTTGCGCAGCAGTCCGGAATCCACGAAGATGCAGTGGAGCCTGCGTCCTATTGCCCTGTGCAGCAACATCGCCGCCACGCTCGAATCCACTCCTCCGGAGAGACCGAGTATAACCTCGTCTTCCCCGAGCTGCTCCTTCAGACCTGCAACGGTGGACGAGATGAAATTCTCCGGTGTCCAGTCGCCGCTGCAGCCGCAGATGCCGAGCACGAAATTCCTGAGTATGTTCGAGCCGTATTCGCTGTGATGTACTTCGGGATGAAACTGTATGCCCCAGGTCGGCTCCCCTTCCAGACGGAAAGCCGCATTGGCCACCGTGTCGGTCGAGGCGCTCACCCCGGCATTCTCCGGCAGACGGGTTATCGTATCACCGTGGGACATCCAGACGGCGGACATGGCGGGGATTCCGGCAAACAGGGGGTCGTCACTATCCTTTACGCTCAATATGGCCCTGCCGTATTCGCGGGTTCCGGCCGGCGCCACTTCACCTCCGCCGTCCATGGCCAGCCACTGCGCCCCGTAGCATATTCCGAGCAGGGGCAGACGCCCCCTCAGACCGTCAAGCACGGGCATGGGGGCATCCCCGTCCCTCACCGAAGCCGGGCTGCCCGAAAGTATGACTCCCTTGAGTTCCGCATCCGGCGCGGGTATCCTGTTGTAAGGATGTATCTCGCAATAGACACCGGCCTCCCTCACCCGGCGTGCTATGAGCTGGGTGTACTGGGAGCCGAAGTCCAGTATAAGTATCTTATTCACCTCGTGAGTAATTGGGGGTTTCTTTTGTAATGGTCACGTCGTGGGGGTGGCTCTCCGCCATTCCGCTTGCGGTCACCCTCGTAAACTTGGCGTTCTTGAGTTCGGCTATGCTGCCTGCGCCGCAGTAGCCCATGCCCGAACGTATGCCGCCGAGCAGCTGGTAGACAGTCTCGGAAAGGGTGCCCTTGTAGGGTACACGGCCGACTATTCCCTCGGGGACGAGCTTGTTCAGGTCAGTCTTCTCATCCTGGAAATAGCGGTCCTTGGAACCTGCCGCCATGGCGTCGATAGAGCCCATTCCGCGGTAAGACTTGAACTTCCTGCCGTTGTAGATTATGGTTTCGCCGGGAGATTCCTCAGTGCCGGCAAACATGGAACCGCACATCACGCAGTCCCCTCCGGCGGCGAGGGCCTTGACTATGTCGCCCGAGTAGCGCAGGCCTCCGTCGGCTATAAGCGTCACTCCCGTGTCCTTCACGGCCTTCCAGGAGTCGTAGATTGCGGTCAGCTGGGGTACTCCCACGCCGGCGACTATGCGCGTGGTGCAGATAGACCCGGGACCTATACCCACCTTTATTCCGTCAGCCCCGGCCTCCACGAGGTCACGGGCGCCTTCGTAAGTGGCCACGTTTCCGACCACCACGTCGAGTCCCGCGAAGGATGCCTTGATTTTCCTGAGGGTTTCGAGCACGTTGCGGCTGTGGCCGTGGGCGGAATCGAGTACAACCGCATCCACTCCTTCGGCAGCCAGGGCAGATACCCTCTCGACGGCATCCGCTGTAATCCCGACTCCGGCGGCTACGCGCAGCCTACCCTTTGCATCCTTGCAGGCATTGGGATGAAGCCTCTCCTTGAGGATGTCCTTGTAGGTTATCAGCCCTACTATGTGGCCGTCCTCATCTACCACGGGGAGCTTCTCGACTTTGTATTTCTGAAGAACCTCGCGCACGTATTCCCTGTCGCAGCGGCTGCTGGGTATGGTCACGAGCCTTTCCGAAGTCATGGCGTCCTTTATCAGTACGGACATGTCATCCTGGAAACGCACGTCGCGGTTGGTGACTATGCCCACGAGATGTCCCCCGTCGTCCGTCACGGGTATGCCCCCGATGTGGTTTTCGCGCATGAGACGGAGCGCGTCGCCCACCGACTGGTTCTGGTTAATCGTGACGGGGTCGTAGATCATTCCGTTTTCCGAGCGCTTCACCTTGCGGACTTCGGCCGCCTGTGCAGCTATGCTCATGTTTTTATGAATAACGCCGATACCACCTTCTCTTGCAAGAGCAATGGCCATCGGCGCCTCGGTAACAGTGTCCATGGCAGCGGACACAATCGGGATGTTGAGTGTAATGTTCCGCGAAAAGCGGCTGCTCAGGTTTACTTCTTTCGGCAAGACCTCCGAATAGGATGGAATCAGGAGAACATCGTCAAAAGTAAGACCTTCCAGGGCAATTCTTTCTTCTACAAATGACATACTGGAGAGTTTATTTGACCGGCAAAGTTAGTAAATAAGCGTATAAAAAACAATTCAACTTTTCTGTGCGGCCTCGTCCGCCTTGCGCTTGCGGTAGAGCTGCCAGGTGTTGTAGCAGTTGTGCCAGATGCTGTAGAATCCGCCGGCCATCGAGATTTCCGGGGTCATGAAACTGTAGCCCATCCATATCCCGAAGACGGTGTTTTTCTGGCCGAGGGCTTGGGCGGCGGAAATCCTGCAGGCGTAGCGTTTCCCTACAAGTCTGCCGATACGGAACTGCAGGGCGCAGGTGAGCAATGAGGCCACGGCCGTCTCCACGAGTGCCACCGTACCCGCAGAGCTGTGGACTATGGCCCTCGTACTCATGAGTATGGCGAGGGTCAGCGACACGGCCCAGATGTAGAATGATAGTCCGGTATAGCGGAGCAGCCATTTGTGGAGTCCGGGAAATACGTAACGCACTGTCCAGGCAAGCATGCAGGGCAGGATAAGCATGGGGAAGACCTTGCCGAGTATTTTCAGCGAGGCGGAGTGGAACGAAAGCCCCTCGACGGGGTGAATCAGGGGCAGCACCAGGGGCACGAGCACGGCCACAAGGAGGTTAATCAGCACGGTGTAGGTCACGACGCCCGCCATATTGCCGCCGAGTTTGCCCGTGACCACAGCGCAGGCCGTGGCGGTGGGACATATCATGCAGAGCATGGCCGATTCTATGGCTATACGGCAGGGCAGGTCGGGCAGCAGGAAAAGCAGCAGGGCCAGACCTACAAAGGAAAGGCACTGTATGGGCAGAAGCCGGAACATCCATTTGTGGGGACGCATCTGCTGCGGCTCTATCTTGCAGAAGCTCAGGAAAAGCATACAGAAAATCAGGAAGGGCTGTATCTCCACGACTATGCTCCTGAGCATGGGCCCGGCGGGATGCAGGGCGGGTATGGCCCTGTATGCCAAATAAGCCGACACCCCGACTATCATTCCGATAATCAGGGTCCAGTCTCTAAGGAATTTCCTGAATGTGTATCTCCACTCCGGCATTTTTGCTGTGATTGTATCTTTCCCTGCTACAAGATTATCTCAAAGATTTTCTCCGCAAGTTCTGAAGAATCGTATAAACCCCTTGGTCACAGGCGGTTTAAAAGAATCGCAGGCAATCGTTTTCGCCTTGGCAAGCGTGCCCGTTTCTGCGCTTTGCCGCAAATTGTTCAAATCAATTTCATTTTCCGCTGCGAAAGTACACAAAATTCCCGAGATATTCTCACGGACAAGCCCGCCGCCGGCTCCCGAAGCCAAAGGCAGGAATCCGACGGCAAGCACCCCAAGCCAAGAGGAAAACCACACTATATATGGTAATTGATGCTCCCTGAAGCAGGAACGGCTCAACTGTTTTTCATCCTGTCGGCAAAGGCCGAGAGGGCTGCCTTGGCTCCCTCGCCCATGGCCACGATAATCTGCTTGAACGGAACGTCCGATACATCCCCTGCGGCGTACACGCCTGGCAGAGAACTGCGGCAACTTCCGTCAGTCTTTATCTCCCCGGCCGGCGTCAGCTCCAACTGCCCCTCGAAAAGGCCGGTGTTCGCCCTGAGTCCTATCTGCACGAAAACCCCGTCAAGTTCAAAGAGCCTTTCCTCCCCCGATACCCTGTCGCGCACGACTATGCCGGTGACTTTCCTGCCGTCGCCCTCGACCCTCACGGTCTGCGAAGAAGTATATATCCTGACATTGGGCAGGCCCGCGGCCTTGCGCTGCAGAAGTTCGTCTGCCTTGAGCGTATCCAAAAACTCGAAGACCGTCACCTCACGGCAAATACCCGCCAGGTCTATGGCGGCCTCCATGCCTGAATTGCCCCCTCCGATTACGGCCACATTCTTTCCCTTGTATATCGGCCCGTCGCAGTGAGGACAGAACGCCACTCCCTTGCCTATATACTCGGACTCCCCTTCCACATTCAGCCTGCGCCAGCTCGCTCCCGTGGCAATGATTACGGCCGGAGCCGTGAAACTCTCCCCTCCATGTACACGCACTGACTTGGTCTCCCCTTTCAGGTCCACAGACTCTATCCTCCTGTCCGTGAAGATGTCCACGGGGTACTTTCCGAGATGCTCCCCAAGAGCGGCAGCCAGGTCCCTGCCTGTCGTGTAGGGCACGGATATAAGATTCTCTATACCGACCGTCTCCCTTACCTGACCTCCGAGCGTCTCCGCTATGAGCGCCACCTTGAGGCCCTTCCTCACCGAATAAATGGCGGCCGAGGCCCCTGCAGGACCACCTCCGAGGACAATTACGTCGTATTCCCCACGTACAGTCTCCACCGGCAGCTTATCCGCACTGCCGGCTATCTCCTCAAGTTTCTGCAGCAGGGCTCCGAGCGTCCCCCTTCCGGCATGTACGAGTTTGCCGTCAACGAACACCGAAGGCACGGCCTGCACGCCATTTGCCTCGGCTTCCTCGGGGAATACTGCCCCGTCTACAGTCTCGTGGACAATTCCGGGATTGTAAAGGCTTATCAGATTCAGGGCCTGAACGACGTCAGGGCAGTTGGTGCAGGAAAGCGAGACAAAGGTCCGTATATGCAGGGGGCTCCGCAGAGCGGCGATGCGGGCTGCCGTGACGCTGTCAGGCAGGTTCTTGCCCTGGCCGTCGGCGTTGAGTACCGCGAGCAGCAGCGAGGAAAACTCATGTCCGCCGGGAATCCCGCGGAAAACAATGCCGGTGGGCGAAGCGTCCTTCTCTATGGAGAACTCCAGTCTCATATCGTCCGAAGTCTCAAAACTGCAACTCAGATTCGGGGAACATGAAGCCACGTCCTCAAGAAAGTCCCTGAACTCCTCCGCGGACTCGTGAGCGGGATTATATACGGCGCGAAAAGTATAATTTGAAGCGAGGCCCTTGAAAATTTCCTTCACCCGGGCAATGATATTGGAATCCATACTCTATAGTTTTTACGTTATTATTTATAATAATTCTAAATTACAGCGCAAATATAGAGAATGGCCTGCAATAATGCAACGATTATCACCAAGTATTATATCCTACAAAATAGCACCGGCAAAAGTTCCCGACGTAGCGCGACCACGGGAAAAATCGGACAGAAATGCGAAATCAGGCGCGCGCACTTTAGTCAACCCAGCCCGCCCTCCCTCCCTGACGTTTGGCGCAAATGATTGCCCCAAACGCTCTTTTATAGGCAGCCCCCTCACACAAGCCACAAATACACAGAAAAGACACTTCCCCTTAAACGGTACAAAAAGAGAAGTGACTCATTTTCTGAATCACTCCTCTCTCTTATCTCAGGCGAACCTGCCAAACCGACTCCGGTTAACCGGCCTTGGTCAAGCAACTTTGGTTTAACCTGGATTCACCTCCGAGTCATGTCGTTCTCTGTCTTTGCTGACTACGGCGACTGCACGAACTCGATATTCTCTATACCCAGCTCGTCAACAAGTGACTTCAATTCCTCGACTGTGCCTATATCGCCAAAGCTGAAACCGCTCCTGTACTGCCTGTCGAACCTGCCCCACGCTCCGTCCGCATCCTTCGCAACCGACAGGAACGTGTAGGATGTTCCGATATGGTAGTTGCTCGGCCAGTAGCTGTCCCACTGGAAGGCGAACTGGATAAAGGCATACATGCAGTCTTTTGCCTGATAGAAGTATGAGCTCGACTCGATCTGGGCCATCAGGTAGTCATCCGAGCTGTTCTCAGCGGCAGAGTCAGAGTAATCCCCCCGCATCAGATAATACCAGCTCTCCGCAGCATCCGCCGAGGCAGTCAACTTGTACACCGCCAGACCCTGATATACCAGATACATATTAAACCCTGAAACGCTGTCGAAGTATCCCGAGTTATACGTTGCACGGCCGTCGTAGAAACCTATCAGCTCAGCCGTACACGTGGCGTCAGCAAAATTCTCCTCCGAGGTCGTCGCCTCCGCCGTCAGAACGCGGGCGAACGTGCCGTCTGTCTCTATGGCAACCTCCGCTATCACGTACTCCGTATTGCTCGTAAGGCCCGACACCGTGAACGTCCTTGTTCCCGTATAGGATACATAGTTGATTGCAGTAGAGAAATCAAGTTCATAACCCCACGCGGCGTATTCCTCGTAATTCGCGTCGTACCACGCCTCTATCTCAGCATAGAACTGGTTATAAGCAGCCGTCTCGCTGTACTCCGACTTAGGCATGACAACGTAGCCGTAGTAGATGCCGGTATAACCCGTAGCAGGCGTTACCGTGAAGTTTACAGTCGACGTCTGAACGCTGTTTACGGTGATGGTTGCAGTGAAGTCCTCTGCCCATATACCTCTTTCGCTCTTGAAGGAGACGAGCACGCAGGGACCGGTGATACCGACGCCCGGAGTGTAGCCGAACGCTAAGAAGTAGTAATCCGTATCCTTCACCAGCTCATAGCCGCTCACGGACATAGGGCCGGTGTACAGGCCGATACCCTGTTCCAGGTATGATCCCATGACATCCACGTATGCCTCAGCAACGGCATAGGCTTCCGTCAGACCGGGGTAGTTGCTGGCCGCCTGGCAGAGGAATACATAGGTCATGTTATCATTTGAAGGGGTCACTGACAGGTCAACGGATGAATCGGTGAGGTTGGTGTAGGACATTGTGAACGTAAGTTCGGCGCTGGCCTCGAGGGTTGCGGTCTGCAGGCTCGTAACAGGGGTGGTAGCGGAAGCATCCTCGGCTGACATACCGAACACAACGAGCAGATACTCGGTCTCCGGTGTGAGTTCATCCACATAGCCCCTCTGCTCGCCGTAGAGAAGGTTCTCGGCAAGGTACTCGGAAACGCTCATGCCGGCTGCGCTTGCAGCAGCACTTACCCTCTCTGCCACAGCAGCGACAATCGTATCGTCATCCGCGCTGCCGTACTGCGCATACTCAAGGGCATCCACGTAGTAAGCTACGTTGTCAACCGAAGGCGTTACGGTGTAGGAGATAAGCTCACTCATTACGGCCAGAACGCTCAACTCGAAGGTGCAGTTCACTCCGTCGGTCGAGAACTCCAGAGTAGCTACATCGGAGTAGTCTCCCGCTTCGGATACGGCCGCAGCAGCGAGCAGGTAGGTCTCTTCGGGGGTCAGATCGGAGAATACCACATCCCCGCCGGGAACGTCAAGCTGTGTACCCGCGGTAAGGATACCCCTTGCTGAAGGAACGGTACCGTCGGTTACAAGGAGGTAGGCCAGCTCGGCGGCACCCTCGGAAGAAATGTTGATAGTAACAGAGTTCATGTCAGAAGACACGAATGAAAGACTTACGGAGACTTCCTCGGTTGCAGGATCTTCTCCGCCGGTCGGCTCATCCTTCTTGCAGGAGAGCACGCACAAGGACAGTAGCGAGACAAACGCTACTGTCAGAAGTGAAAAAAATGAACAAGATCTTTTCATTATAGAAACTGTAGATTTTGTTTGTTCAAAGAGAACTTAAGTTGTTGATATTACTGTTATCGCCATCTGTCGGGGCGTCGTCGCTGACGATGCTGACAGTGCGTCCGCAGACTTCCGGCCGGTACTACTCCTCAACCTTGGTGAGCCTGTACTGCAGATACCCCCAGATGCTGTAGAGAGACGTCGCGTAAGGGTTATAGAAGTTGAAGGACAGATACCAGTTCGTACCGTAGTACTCGGTCATGATGTCGCCCCAGGAGCTTACATAGAGCACACGGAACAGAAGATCGTCCCCGTCCTTGGTAAGCAGTATCTGCTCCTCCCTGTTGTACAGTGAGTTCGCGGTGTCGTACACGGTCATGATGCCGGTGCTCTCGTCGAACTCGAACTCTCCGTTCATCCTGAGAATGGATGTGCCCACGATGTAACCCTCGTTGAGAGTGATACGTTCCCCGCCGAAGACGATGGAGCAATAGGCGTTTGACTCCGCCGAGAACTCGAAACTCATGGCATCCTCCGGGGAGATGGGGTTGTAGGGATTGAGCACGTTCCACTGCTCGGCATACTCCTGCGCGAACTCCCATGCGGTAATGGAGATGCCCGTGGGATACTTGCTCTCGATGCCCACATACATGGCATAGGTCTCCTCCTTGTCGAACTCAACCATATACGCGCTCCAGGAGCTGTCCTGGAAATCGGAAAGCAGAACCTTTGCGGGATCATAGGTGTCCTGCACTACCGTGAAGACTGCCGCATTCTCGGCTTCGGAATACAGGACAGTAACCTGGGTCTGCCTTGAGGCTTCATCGGTATTGGCCTCCACCACGAAGCTGATAGTCCCTGCGGACTCATCCACACTGAAGGAATGAACCCACGAGTCATCTGCAATAGTCTCGATATACCCTGTAGCAGAACCGGTAACGATATAGTCAACTGAATAGGTACCTCCCGCACCAGAAACGCTCACTTCGGTGGGGCTTACGGTAAGCACAGAACCAGTGTCCTGAGGGTCGTCTCCTGTCGTCCCTTCTTTGGAACACGACACCGCTGCAAAAGCGACAGCAAAGGTCACAGCAGCAACAAGCAAACTAAACTTACATTTCATCTCTTAAACGGTTAATTAATTTGGGCAGAATTATATGACTGCTAACATGAGTTGTTCGGGACAAAGTCTTCATGGATTTCCTCATTTCTTCTCCATTTCTCGCAAGACCACGGGGAACAACGGGAGGGTGACCGGAAAACATATTTCGGTGCACCCTCCAATCTGCTATGTACTGTTGTTGACTTCAATTGTTCGCGCATAAAATAAGCCTGTAACTCGGATTTCCGATATAGGCATGAAACCCCAATAGCCGCTACGATTTTAGTTAATTAACGACAATTATGCAAGAGTCCCCCAAAAAAAAGTTTGTTTTTTCCTCTTTTTTGGGGGAGCCTTGGAGTATGGATACCGGCCGGGCTTAGTACACCCACTCGAAATTGTCCACGCGCATATAGTTGGTGGAGCAACCGGTGAGGTAATCCCCGCGTTTGCTGGTTGTGCAGGAGATTACTATGGTATAATTCCCGTCGGCGGGCCTGGATTCGTTGTCATACCACTCGAAAGGTATCTCCACCGCGGTGAATGCGCCGGTATTGCTTTCGGAGGTCTCGAATGAAGCATAGCCGAGAATCTTGCCCTCGTCCACGCTGGTCTGTGCAGCCGGGTCCCAGATGCCTGTAGGCGCGCTCAGTCCAGAGGTCACGACATGCTGCTCCGACCAGTCCACTACTGCTGCATAAACAATGACTATATCCTGCTGACCACTATAGCTCGAAGCCTCGGGGTCGTTTGAACCCGTATAGTCAATCGTCCCCACCGAAGCCTTGTAGTCGAACTTGAATGCTTTCGGCCTCGCTGTCCAGGAATACTGCTTGCCCATACTTGCGTAGCCTGTCGTTCCCGACATTGAAAAATCTCCGGTGTACATATTGCCGGGGCTAAAGGAACCAAAGAATACCAGGAAGGTCACATAACCTGCCTGCAAATGTGCGACTCCGGGCTCGTCAGCAGCTTCCTGACAAAGAGTAAGCTTGCTGGAAATCAATGAATTGTTTCCACTGTCCCAGAAACTGTCCCCTTCTGCATTGGGATAAGGCAGGGAGCCGGACTTGGTAGACCATGAGGACATATCCCCGTTGGGAATCGCGTCGCCCGCCCCAGCGGTGTAGGTATATTCCACCACCTCGTCGTCAATCATGAATTCGTAGGTGTTTCCCGCGAAAATGCCATAACCCTCCTTGGGAGTGTATACGGTGAGGTTGGCATCGTTCGTGGAACTGCTCCATACGGGAGATATGTTGTAGGTCCCGTCAGTGCCTGTAAGGGTAATCCACTCCCCTGTCGAAGCCACGCGGTAGGCCACCGATTCATGGGGACCGCTGACCTTCAGTACGGCGGTATTCTTCCAGAGGTCCACATTTGACATTGAAAGCACTACGGAGGCGTCGGTATAGTGGAAAGTCAGGCTCTTGTTCAGGGTACGGCCGAGATTGTCCGTCAGATTGAGGGTGAATACATGGTAACTGTCGTCCTCGGGTTCCAGAAGGAGTATCATGGGAACAAGGGTCGAAAGGTCAAGATTAAGCTCCACGGCCGTGGCAATGTCCTGGGCGCCAAGCACCATATTGACTATATCCGACATGTTGCCGGGATTTACAAAGTCAATGGAGCTGATACCCATGTTATTCAATTGCGCTGAATTAACGTCTACAACCAGGGACTCTATTCCGGCAGGAACATTTATGATGATATTCACGCTCATTTCCTCCTGCAGTTCCATGGTAGAGAAGTCCTCGTTGCCTTCCCAGGTAATGGTCGGCTCGGCATATACGGGGTCCTCATCGGGATCATCGTCAGAGTCGTCATCGGAGTCATCCTCCCCTACCCTGTGGAAAGTGCAGGTAGCCTGCGCGGACTCGCCTTCGGTATCGATCACATCGAGGGTGAAGGAATGGTAACTGTCCTCAGTCGTCAGCTCGTTGATCATAAGGACGAGGCTGGAAATGTCGACGTTCACTTCGGTCTGTCCGGCGAGGGCGCTGCCTGTGGGAAGCTGTCCTTCGGTCACCGCGTCGAGGATTTGTATCACCGTATCGTCATTGATAAGGTCCAGTTCCGCGGTCTCTACGCCTATGTAGTAGAGGGTCTCTTCGAGAACTTCTGAATCCACCGTCACCACGAAGGAACTTATTCCGGCAGCAGCCGTGACGGTGATATTTGCATCGAGTTCACCGGTAATATCCAGAACGTCAAAATTCGGGTTTGAGGTCCAGGTCACGACGGGACCGTTGTTTCCTTCATCCTCAACAATTACAGGATCTTCCCGCCTGCAGGAATTGAAGGCGAAAATGGCAGACATCGCCAGGATTGCAGCAAATAATTTCTTCATTTTTAGTACATTTTATTGCAGGAAAACTGTATTTCCCTGGTTTTCAAGTATATACTTCCGCGCCTCATTCATCCCTCCAAATATAAATTCTGCAAATATATGGCTTGTCGGCAATAAAACAATAGCAAGAGGGGGATGATAACGGCAAATGGGCAACAGAAAGGACGAAACAGAAAACCGTTAGTTCACGGGAAAAATTGCGGGGGAGCCGTGAAATCGCGCGCCCGACTACCTTACTTTTTTGATGACGTATGTCACGACGCCCCAGGCGGTGAAGTTGCTGCCCTCGCTGACATGAATGGGGCTGTAGCGGCGGTTGCCGGGCAGAAGCCAGAGGCCGTCCTTGCGCAGGGATATGTATTTCAGGCAGAATTCCCCGTCCAAAAAGCACACGACCATATCTCCGTCCGAAGGGCTGAGCGACTTGTCTATGACTATGACGTCGCCCTCATGCACGTCGGCATCCGCCATGGAATCACCGACCACCCTGCCGAAAAAGGTGGACTCGGGATGGCGCACGAGCTCGCGGTTGAGATCTATGAACCCCTTCATGTAATCCGCCGCAGGAGAGGGAAAACCGGCATGTATTTCAGGAATATCCGCCATGGCAGTCCAGGAAAGAATCAAAGCATACGGCTTATCCAGCGGGCGATGAATGTCCTCCTCTTTGCCAGCACCCTGTAATCTATGGTGTCCGGGGTGTCGCTGACCTTGTAGGTGTGGACGGTAATGCCGGAAGTGAACATCACCGCCGGAATCTCCGCCTCAAGGAACCAGCGCTGGTCACTCGCCCTGCGGTAAAAAAGGTCGGTGAAATTCACGCTGCCGTAATAACTGAAACTCAGGTCGAGACCCTCGTTATTCGCCCTGAGCAGCGAAGACGCATAGTTTTCGCCTCCGAGGGCAATCAGGTACTCGGGCCGTGAAGCCGAGAGGGGCTCAAGTGTCGTCCCCAAGAGCTCCATATTGATTATCATGGAAATCTCGTACTCACGGGCGAAGCTCTCGAGGAATTTCTTCGAGCCGGACAGTCCGGCATTATGACCGTCGAAAGCCACGAAAATCAAACCCGTATGTCCGTCGCGGCAAAGTGCGGGCAGCATGCGGGCGAGGGAAAGCAGTACCGCCACTCCGGAAGCATTCGCATCCGCTCCGGCATAGAGCTTGTCGTCCAGCACGCCGAGGCCGTCAAGATAGGCACTCACGACTATATAGCGCCGGTACCAGCCTTTAGTGACCCCGATTACATTGTGGCCCACGCCGTCACCGTGTGAAAAACTCTGGAAGCTCGTCCTCAGTCCGGCATTGCGGAACTGCCTGAACACGTAGAAGGAGGCTGCAGTCGCTCCGGGCGTCCCGAAAGCTCGTCCCTCCAGAGCCGGGCTGCACAGGAACTCCACTTCTTCCTGAAGCGAAGAAAAGCTGTCTATGCGTACAGCCGGGGTGCCTGCGGAGGGTTCTGACACAGCCTGTCCGCCTGCCCGGGCCGGGACAGCTACCAAGCAAAAGACAGAGAAAAGGAAGATAATTTTTAGAACACGCCTCAATTTGGGACCGATAATTGTTTATCTTTATATCTTTGCAAAGATAATGAAAAAGTTCTTACTCTCCATAACGCTGGCCTTCGCCTTCACGCTTTCCGCCCTTGCCCAATACGACCATGATGTATTCATGTGGCGTGGACGGCGGGCTTTGGCGGACGGAAAATATTCCACCGCCATCCAGAATTTCAACATTCTCACGAGGCTTGACAGTACCGACCACTGGAGTTTCTTCTTCCGCGGCATAGCAAAATACAATCTCGGGGATATACGCGGGGCCCGCAGCGACTTCGACAACGCAGTGAGGCTCAACCCCGTATTTACCAACGGTTACCACTACAGGGCCATCACCGCAAGCCGCTCCGGGGACTACGATGCGGCCTTTGAAGACTTCGAAAAGGCACTGGAACTGCGCCCCGGCGAGCTTGGCATATATTTCTCCCGCGGAGTGACCTCCTTCCTCGCCCAGCATTTCGAGGATGCGGTGGAGGATTTCGACTATTACATAAGGAAAGAGCCCAAGGACCCGGCCGCCTATCTCAACCGCGGGGCCTCATATCTCTTCCTCGCCGACACCACCAGGGCCCTTGCCGACTACAACCATGCCATAAGGCTCGACCGTTTCGACCCCGAAGGCTATATCAGGAGGGCGAGAATCTATACCGGACAGAAAAAATACGATGAGGCCATAGCCGACCTCAACAGGGCCATAGAACTCGACAGCACTTCCACCTTCGCCTATTTCAACCGCGCCCTGCTCTATTACGAAACCCACGATTACAATGCCGCCATGGAAGACCTGAACACGGTCCTCCGGCACGAGCCCGGCAATGCCCTGACCCTGTACAACCGCAGTCTGATCTACGCCCAGGTGGGGGACTTCGAGAGCGCTCTCGACGACATGGACAGGGTAATCAACATCAATCCCGACAACGTGCTCGCCCACTACAACAGGGCGGCCATTTTCGTGGAACTCCAGAGATGGGAGGACGCGCTGGAAGATTACAACAAGGCCATACAACTCTATCCGGACTTCGCCAAGGCCTATATGAACCGCTCCTTCGTGGAGAATATGCTCGGGCGCACCAGGGAGTCCAGGGCCGACTACGAAACCGCGCAGCAGAAGATCAGGGAATACATGCAGAACAGTCAGAACGAGTCCTTTGCCGACACGACCAAGAAATACGACTCGCTGCTGGCCTTCGATGCGGATTTCTCGAAGCAGAATTTCGACAACGAACTCCTGCAGCACCGCGACGTGGACATCCAGCTAAGGCCCCTCTACCGTTTCGTGCTCCTCGACCGGGAGGAGAACCGCAGCGTGGCCCTTTCGAGAAGATACGAGAACGCCTTGATTGACAGATTTATAGACAAGGCTCCCCTACCCATGTCCATACGCAGCGAACAGGAGCCCCACACCAGCGGCTTCATCTTCACGGACACGGCGGAGGAATGTTTTGCCAAGGGCCTGCAGGAACTTCAGGCCAAACGCTTCACCTCGGCCCTCGAATGGTTCAACAGGGCGGTGGAGAACGCCGGTGACAGCGAGGCCAGCGACAAATATTCCCGCTATTACAAAGCCTTCTACCTTATGAACCGCGGCGTGCTCAAGGCGGAGATGATAGACTTCATAGTCTCGCTCGAAGGCAATGTGCAGACTCTCTCCATGGATACCGGCTCTACGGCCAGGACCAGGGTAAACGCCACGGCCACGCGCAGTTACGACTATTCCGACGCCATAGCCGACATTCAGGCCGCCCTCGCGATACTCCCGGACATACCCTATCTTTATTTCAATCTCGGCAATCTCCACTGTCTGTCCTCGCGCTTCGTGGAGGCAATAGAGGATTACGACATGGCCATAAAACTGTACCCTTACATGGGTGAGGCATACTTCAACCGCGGTCTGGTGCTCATCTATCTCAGGGACAACGCCAAAGGCTGTATTGACCTGTCCCGCGCCGGAGAGCTCGGGGTACACGACGCCTACAGCGTGATTTCCAAATACTGCGAGAATGACCTCAATTAAGTTCAAGTCCCTGTCTTCGGGAAGTTGCGGAAACTGCTATTTTGTCGGGATATTCGATAAAGAGTCGCATTGCGAGTGCGGGGTGCTGATTGATGCCGGCGTGAGCATGAGGAGGGTGAAAAGGGAACTTTTGGACAGCGGCATTGGGCTGGACAGCCTCCGGGCCATACTCCTCACCCACGACCACATGGACCACATACGCGCCATAGGCTCATACTGCAAATATCTTCAGCTTCCAGTGTGGATGCATCCGGAACTCGTCCGGGCCATGAGCGGGCATTTCGTCGCGGGCAAGCACCTGCAGGCAGTCAGGCGCCGGCTCTGCGAGGGGTGGAACGAGATAGTGCCGGGAAGGATACGCGCCAGCTGGTTCACCGTGCCCCACGATGCCAGCCATACCGTGGGCTACTTCCTCGATATTGACGGCTACGGGCTTACGGTGATGACCGACCTCGGACAGGTCACGGAAAAGGCACTGGAAATGGCCTCGCAATCGTCCACCGTGGTGATAGAGTCGAACTACGACCCTGAAATGCTGAAAAACGGGCCCTACCCCAAGATATTGCAGGACAGGATAAGCGGGAGCAACGGCCATCTGTCCAACCTCGATTGTGCCTCGGCGGTGAGGAAATTCGCCCGTGACGGGCTCGAAAATGTCTTTCTCTGCCACCTCAGCGAACACAACAACACCCCCGCCCTCGCCTACAACGCCACCCGCGGGGTATTGGACGAAAAGGTGCGTGTAGTCACCCTGCCGCGGACCACGCCTTCGCAGTGGTTCAATTTGCAAATGCCCAAGAATTGTTAAATTTGTCGGCTTATGAAAGAATTCTGGCAAATCCTGAAACGCTACGTCCGTCCGTACAAGGGTTATGTGGCCGGCTCCGTGCTCATGAACGTGCTCTCGGGCGTGTTCAACGTATTCTCGTTCTCACTGCTCATCCCCATACTCCAGATTCTCTTCAACGTGGGGGACAGTTCCTACGAGTTCATCCCCTGGCATACGGGCATGGCGTTCAACGAGGTGACCAACAATATCTACTTCTACGTCTACAATTTCGTCGACGTCTGGGGGCCGACACGGGTGCTGCTGATGCTCTGCCTGATATTCTGCGCCATAGTGGCCGTCAAGACCTCCTGCTATTTCGGGGCGGCGGCGGTGATGGTGCCCATACGCACGGGCATAGTCAGGGACATGAGGACACAAATCTACAACAAGATAGTGATGCTCCCCCTGGGATTCTTCAGCCAGGAGAAAAAGGGCGACATACTCGCGAGGATAAGCGGCGACGTGCAGGAGGTCGAGAACTCGATTTCGAGCACCATAGAAATGATTATCAAGAACCCCATACTCATAATCATATACCTCGGAGTGCTCTTTGTCATGTCGTGGAAACTGACGCTGTTCACCATAATCTTCGCCCCCATGATGATAGGCGTGATGAGCGCGGTGGGACGCAGGCTGAAGGCCGATTCCCTTGAGGCCCAGAGGCATTGGAGCGACAGTGTGAGCCAGGTCGAGGAGACTCTCGGGGGGCTGCGCATAATCAAGGCCTTCCTCGCCGAGAACCAGATGAAGGAGCGTTTCGCCAGGGTCACGGAGAAGGTCCGCGTGAAGAACAGCCAGGTGGCCAGACGCCAGGCCCTCGCCCACCCCGTCAGCGAATTTCTCGGCTCGGTCATGATAGCCATAGTGCTGTGGTTCGGGGGCACCCTCATACTCGGGGAGAACGCCATAATCGACGCCCCTTCCTTCATGGCCTACATGGCCATACTCTACAGCGTCATCCAGCCTATCAAGGACCTGTCGAAGGCCGCCTATTCCATACCCAAGGGTCTGGCCTCAATGGAACGCATAGACGTGGTACTGAACGCGCCCAACGATATAAAAGAACCCGAGAAGCCCAAGTCCCTCAAGGGCTTCAACGACAGGATATGCTTCAACGATATATGTTTCCGCTACGAAGACGGCCACGAAGTGTTGCACCACGTCAGTTTCGAGATTCCCAAGGGGAAGAACATAGCCATAGTCGGGGCGAGCGGCGCGGGGAAATCCACCCTCGTGGACCTTATTCCCAGGTTCTACGACCCCTCGTCCGGCAATGTGAGCATTGACGGCATAGACATACGCGATGTGAGTACACGGGAACTCCGCTCGCTGATGGGCAACGTCAATCAGGACCCCATACTTTTCAACGACACGATATTCAACAATATAGCCTTCGGAGTGAAGAACGCCGGGCTCCCGGAGGTGATGGCCGCCGCAAGGATAGCCAACGCCCACGACTTCATTATGGAAAAGCCGGAAGGCTACGACACCTACATAGGTGACCGCGGAGTCAAGCTCTCGGGCGGGGAACGCCAGCGTCTCAGCATAGCCCGGGCCATTTTGAAGAATCCGCCCATACTCATACTCGACGAAGCCACCGCCTCGCTCGACACCAAGTCGGAGCGCATAGTCCAGGATGCCCTCGACAATCTCATGAGCAACAGGACGACCATATCCATTGCCCACAGGCTCAGCACCATACGCAAGGCCGACGAAATTCTGGTCATGGACGGCGGGCGCATAGTCGAGAGGGGCAGACACGACGAACTTATCGCCCTCAACGGCTACTACAAGAAACTGTATGAAATGCAAGCCCTGTAACATACTGTTCCGGATACTGCTGGTACTGTACATAGGAATCATAGCCTACCTGTGCTTTGCCCACGTTGAATCGGCCCCGAAAGTGACTACTATAGCCGGTCTTCCTGCCGACAAGGTGATGCACTTCTGCATGTTTTTCCCCCTCCCCGTAATAGGCCACATGGCTTACGGCAAGAAAGCGGACAACATGGCCGAGGCGGTGAAGATCCTGCTGTATTTAGCTTCCTTCAGCTGCATCTTCGCCGGAATCACGGAGATAGTCCAGGGTTCGCTCGCCTACCGCAGTTACGACATGCTCGACTTCATGGTCGACTGCATGTCGGTGTGCGTCTCGGGCCTTATGATGTTTCTGATTGATACGGTGACACTTCTGAAGCGACGCGCATGAGGGCTATGACCGCCACAAGATCCGTATTCCTGACGGCGCTCACAGCCCTGGCATTGCTCGCCCTTACAGCCCCGTCAGGCTACGCGGCACCCCGGGCCAGGGACTTCCAGGGCATCTGTGATTCATTGCGCAGCGCCCTCCGCGAAAGGACGGGAGTAGACCAGGAACTTTCCATGAGCCGGGTCAGGGTAAACGGGAAGAATCTTGACCTGTATTTCTCCTCCGAACTCTCCTACTATCCCTGGCACGAGGACGACGTGCAGTGGTTCCGCGCGAAACTTCTCGAAGACTGGAACAGCGTGGCCAAAGGCTACGGCATAGGACGCATCTTCACCAACCGCTACGAACTCCATGAACTCGTGCTTCCCCCTCTGAGGAACAACGGCCACCCTGTCGGATACGAGCGCAGCGTCAGCGACCCGCGCCGCACGAATCCCGTTTTCATCGTCTCCGAGGATGCCCTGCCCGCCCCGCTCGGCCTTGACGGCAGATACATAGCCCTATGGCAGAGCCACGGTCTTTATTATGACGAGCAGGAGGACGAATGGCAGTGGCAGCGGGCCTGTATGCACAGGACAGTGGAGGATATGTTTACTCCCTCCTTCGTGCTGCCCTTCCTCATACCCATGCTCGAAAATGCCGGGGCCTACGTGCTCACCCCGCGCGAGAGGGATTTGCAGCGCAGGGAGATAATCACCGACAACGACCCCGCATTCACGGAAGAACGCAGCGGGGAGACGCGCCGCAGCGGAGTTTACCGTGAGAGCGGCAGGTGGAAGGACGCGGGGAGCGGGTTCGCCGATTTCAGGCTCAGTTACAGTTTCGACGACAATCCCTTCACCGCGGGCAGCGCAAGAATGGCCGAATGTACTGAGGGAGAGCCGGATGCCGTGGCGACCTGGACAGCGGAAATAGAAGAAAGGGGCAGATATGCCGTCTATATCTCCTATAAGAGCCTTGCGAACAGCTGCGAGGCGGCCCGTTACACCGTCAGGCACATGGGCGGGGAATCGCATTTCACGGTAAACCAGAAGCTCGGCGGTTCCACCTGGATATATCTCGGCACTTTCGAGTTCTCCGAGGGCGACGAGGGCCATGTCAGACTGGACAACCGCGGGCCTGCAGGGAGCGTGGTCACGGCGGACGCGGTGAAAATAGGCGGAGGTGTGGGCAAACTCGAGCGCGGAGGCAGGACTTCCGGGGTGGCGAGCTCGACCGAGGGGGCTCATTATTGGATGCAGTGGGCCGGGGTGGACAAATCCATAACGCGGAACTGGGACACCGATTACACCAACGATTTCGCCTCACGGGGGACATGGACCGCGATGATGAAGGAGCAGAAGGGCATACCCATAGATCTCTCCCTGGCTTTCCACACTGATGCAGGTTCGGCCCGGGCCGACACCACGATAGGCACATTGGCCATATATACCCTGCGTTGCGACGGCGAACGCGAATTTTCTGACGGACGCGACAGGATAATCAGCCGCCTGCTCTGCGATTATGTCCAGACCCAGGTGGTCGAGGATATAAGGGAGGACTTCGACCCGGAGTGGACCCGCCGCGGGATATGGGACAGGAGCTACAGCGAGAGCCGCACCACGGGCGTACCGGCCATGCTGCTCGAACTTTTGAGCCACCAGAATTTCGCCGACATGAAGTACGGGCTCGACCCGGCTTTCCGCTTCACCGTATGTCGTGCGGTCTACAAGGGCATACTCAAGACACTCAGCGAGTTCTACGGCTGCGATTATGTGGTGCAGCCCCTGCCTGTAAGGGCGATGTCCCTTGATTTCACCGGAGAGCGGCGGCTCAGGCTCTCATGGCAGCCCACTCCCGACCCCAAGGAAGCGACAGCCGGCGCCACGGGATACATAGTCTACACGCGCATTGACGACGGGGTATTCGACAAGGGCGTGCAGCTCACGGAGAACTTCTACGAACTCAGCGTAGAACCCGGACATATCTACAGTTTCAAGGTGGAGGCCTGTAACGACGGCGGGCGGAGCTTCCCCTCGGAAATACTTTCCGCAGGCATACCCGCAGACGGCTTGTCCGAGAATCATGTCTTGATAGTCAATAATTTCGACAGAATTTCCGCCCCGGCGTGGATAGATACCCCCGACTATGCCGGATTCAACGGCATGAAGGACAGCGGCGTGCCGTATATCATGGATATTGCCTACATAGGGGAGAATTTCGAGTTCGACAGGTCGGCGGAGTTCATGGACAATCTCTACTCCGGCTTCGGTGCGACCCATGACAGCTATTCCGGAAAGACGGTAGCCGGCAACACTTTCGACTTCCCGTATATCCACGGGAAAAGCCTGATGCAGCTCGGATATGCCTTCTGTTCCATGTCCCGGGAAGCCTTCTGCGGCAGCGGAAAACAGGCCTTTGCGCTTGACCTGATTTGCGGAAAACAGGCGAGGACCAGGATAGGACGCGGGGCTGTGGAGGACAGGTTCGAGGTATTCCCCGCCCCGTTGCGCGAAGAACTGGGCCGCTTCGCTTCGGAGGGAGGTCATATCTTCCTGAGCGGAAGCAATATAGCCTCGGATGCGGTTGACGGAGATACCAGCGACTTCCTTTCTTCGCTTTTCGGCTATGCCCTGTCTACTCCGGACGCCGGCCAGAGCGGCAAGGTCGGGGATATGGCATATTCATCCTCGCCCAATCCCGAAATCTACAGCGTGGAATGTCCAGACGGACTGAAAGCCGTAGGGAAGCAGTCCGGAATATGGCTCAGACATACGGGCAGCCGTTTCGGAGCCTCGGTCTACAGCTCTGAAGACTGGAACAAGACGGTAGCCCTGGCTGTTCCGCTCGAAACTTTCTTCGAGGAAAGCGACAGGACCTGGATTTTAGATGCCGTGATGCGCTATTTCAGCGGAGAGGATTCTTCTCCGATTTATACCAGGCGATAAATCTGGCTATGCCTTCGTGCAGGGTGACGGAGGGCCTGTAGCCGAAATCCCGTTCGAGTTTCGTGGTGTCGGCGTAGGTCTGGTATACGTCCCCAGGCTGCATGGGCAGCATGATTTTCTCGGCCCTGCGCCCGAGGGCATTTTCAATTTCACTGATGAAGTCCATGAGCTTCACAGGATTGCTGCATCCTATGTTGTATATCTCATGGCCCGGGGGGCGGCTGTCCATCACTCTCACCACACCCTCTACTATGTCGTCTATGTAGGTGAAGTCGCGCAGCATATCGCCGTTGTTGAAGACCTTTATGGGCTTGCCTGCACTTATGGCATCCGCAAAGAGCATGGGTGACATGTCGGGACGGCCCCAGGGTCCGTAGACGGTGAAGAAGCGCAGGCCCGTGGCCCTGATGCCGTAGAGCTTGCTGTAGCAGCCGGCCATGAGTTCATCCGATTTCTTGGTCACGGCGTAGAGGCTTACCGGCTTGTCCACCCTGTCGTCCTCGTTGAACGGGGTTTTCTCATTGCCTCCGTAGACGCTGCTCGAACTCGCATACACGAGATGGGCCACAGGATAGTGGCGGCAGCATTCGAGTACATTGGCAAAGCCCACGATGTTGCTGTCGATATAGACCCAGGGGTTTTCGGTGGAATAGCGCACACCGCCCTGCGCGGCGAGGTTCACCACGCAGTCGAATTTCCCTTCTGCAAAGAGCTCG
Organism: uncultured Muribaculaceae bacterium; assembly: GCA_964569595.1. Classification (GTDB taxonomy): domain Bacteria; phylum Bacteroidota; class Bacteroidia; order Bacteroidales; family UBA932; genus Cryptobacteroides. The sequence continues at coordinate 54,200 of CAZMTY010000002.1, read as the reverse complement.
GGGAGAGCCTTCCTGTCGGCCAGGTCCATTTCCATGAATCTGAAGCCCGGACCTGTCAGTTCGGCCAGCCTGGCTCTTTTCAGGGCGACGGGATAGTAGGCGTTCATATTGTCTATGCCCGTAACCTCGTCGCCACGCCCGAGCAGGCGGCTTGCCAACGAATAGCCTATGAATCCGGCCACTCCCGTAATAAGTATCTTCATCGCTTTCTATTGTCTGTTCTCTCCGGGTTTTACTGACTTTTTACTGTCTTCGTACCCGTTTTCTTGTCTTTTCCTCTGCGCTTCCCGGCTTTCCTTGCCGCTTCTCCCCCTTTATTATCGCTTCCTGCCTTTTCCGCTTCGCTTCTTTTCGCTTTCGGCTCTCCGTCGTTTTGAGAAGCTCCGGGGTCCGCCTCATGGCCGACCTTAGAATTTCAGCGCGAGGCAGGCGCAGAGACTGCCGGTGACAGGGTCTACCGTGGGTGCAAACCCGACGTCCATGCTCTTCTTATGCCCCGAACCCCAGTCGCTCTCCGGTATCCCGAAAAGATTCTTGACCGGTTGGAGCAGCCATTCTCCTATGTGCGCACACAATATTCCTATCCCCGCACCCATAAGCACATCGCTCAACCAGTGCGCCTCGTTGTACATCCTCATCGTCGCCACGGAAACGGCTATGACGTATGCTCCGGCACCCCAGCCCCAGCCGTAGTTCATTCTCACGAGTTCGGCTCCGACAAAGGCCGTCCCGGTGTGCCCGGAGGGGAAAGATTTGTTGTCCCTTCCGTTTGGTCTGGGCGAATTTATCAGGCCCTTCATGGTCCGGGTGATTGCGGCGTAGGCGATATATGCCACGAATCCCTCCGCCATCCTGTCCACGAATCCCTCCTTACACGGAACCCCGGTGAAGGTCAGTCCTACGTATGCTATCCCGGGGATATACTGCAGATAGTCGTCTATCCCCGCCCTTCTTCCGTTGCTCCAGCTTTGGAAAGTGCTGTTCAGACGCCCGTCCAGGCTTTCGTGGGCGAAGCAATGTACGACTATGCCCGTACCTATGAGCGCGGTGGGGGCAATTAGCTGGGTGGGTCTGAAGGGTGAAGATGAAGCGGCCCCGCATAGCGAGTCAGCCTGAAAGGACGCTTCGTCTAAAGCCAACAAGACGAAGTCGGGTTCTGGCGCAGAGGCCAAACCCGCCGTCGAAGCAAGACCTGATGCGGAAGCAATATCGAGACCTGCCGCTGAGGCGAAGTCAAGACTTGTCGCCGAAACGCATACCTGCCCTGACACCCCGTTCCATTGCGCATTGGACGGAACGCAAAGCTGCCCTGAACTCGTATTCCAATCTGCGCCTGTAGGGACCGACAGTTCGTCTAAAGCCGTCACATTCCAGTGTGCGCCGGCCGGAATGGCAACAAGCGCGGACACAAGGATGAACAGCAAAGGCAAGCTGCCAGACAACAAGCTGTTGTGCGTCCTGGTAAAGAGCTTATTTAACAAATCAGTCAATGCTTTAGACACGTCTTGGTTTTATAGGTCTTCATTCCCGTCCGTGGGGGAATCCGTCTTATTCGGGCGCCCGGGCAAATGCTCCTATCGCCCCTTGTACATTTCTTCGTAATACCTCTCGTAATCCCCGGAAGTGATATTGTCCAGCCATTCCTGGTTCCCGAGGTACCAGCGGACTGTCCTCTCAATGCCCTCCTCGAACTGTAGCGAAGGCTCCCAGCCGAGTTCCTTCTGCAGCTTGGTGGAGTCAATGGCGTAGCGCATATCGTGGCCCGCCCTGTCGGTCACGAAGGTGATAAGGTCCATATCCTCATCCTCCGCGCGCCCGAGTTGCCTGTCCACCGTGCGTATCAGCAGCTTCACGACGTCGATGTTCTTCCACTCGTTGAAGCCGCCTATATTGTAGGTCTCGGCGACCTTGCCCTCGTGGAATATCAGGTCTATAGCCCCGGCGTGGTCCTCCACATAGAGCCAGTCGCGCACATTCTCGCCCTTTCCGTAGACCGGCAAGGCCCTGCGGTGGCGTATATTATTGATAAACAGAGGTATAAGTTTCTCGGGGAACTGGTACGGCCCGTAATTGTTCGAACAGTTGGTCACGACGGTCGGCATGCCGTAGGTGTCGTGATATGAGCGCACGAAATGGTCAGAAGCGGCCTTGCTCGCGCTGTAGGGGCTGTGCGGCTCGTATTTGTTTGTCTCACGGAAGAAGTCCCTGCCGTAGGCGAGGTGTCGGGTTCCGGAGGAGGCGGCCGTGGTGAAAGGAGGCTCTATGCCCTCGGGCTCAGTCATTTCGAGCGTTCCGTACACCTCATCCGTGGAGATATGGTAGAAAAGTTTGCCCTCGTACTTCTCCGGCAGCGACTCCCAATAGAACCTGGCCGCCTGAAGCAGGGAGAGCGTGCCCATGACATTGGTGCGTGCGAAGGTGAAGGGGTCCTTTATGGAGCGGTCCACGTGGCTTTCCGCCGCGAGGTGTATGATGCCGTCCACGCGATTGTCCTTCATCAGATTCAGAACGCTGTCGAAATCACATATATCCGCACGGACGAAGCTGTAGTTGGACCTGTCCTCGATGTCTTTCAGGTTCGCGAGATTCCCCGCGTATGTCAGCTTGTCGAGGTTTATGATGTGGTAGTCCGTGTACCTGTCAACGAAACGGCGGACGACGTGGGAACCGATAAACCCGGCGCCGCCTGTAATCAATATCGTTCTCTTGTAGTCCATGGAAAGATTATGAATCGGACAAAAATAACTATTTTTGCGTCTATGGCAACAAAACAGCCCATAGATATGTACACCGACGGGGCGTCAAGCGGGAATCCGGGTCCGGGGGGATACGGGGTTGTCCTGAAATGCGGCGGGCTCGTCAAGGAACTTTCCGGAGGGTATTCCTTGACCACCAACAACCGCATGGAACTCATGGCGGTAATCAAGGGGCTCGAAGCCATACGCTGGCAGGGTGCCCGAGTCAATGTCTACAGCGATTCGACCTACGTGGTAAACACGATTACGAAGAACTGGAAACGCAAGAAGAACAACGACCTGTGGGACAGATTCGACCAGTTGGGGAGCCAGTTTGACCTGCATTTTTTCTGGATCAGGGGCCACGCCGGGCATCCCGAAAACGAGCGCTGCGACAGGCTCGCGGTGCAGGCCTACTCCGGCGGGGACCTTCAGCAGGATGAGGGATATGTTCCCGAAAGCCGGTGAAAGGCAGAAAACGTACTGAACGACTAAAACCGAAACACAACAATACAAACGACTATGCAGAATGGTAAGGTAGTAGTTGGAATAACACAGGGAGATTCTAACGGAATTGGATATGAAGTCATAATCAAGGCACTTTCAGACCCGAGAATCCTTGATCAGTTCACGGCTGTAATTTACGGTTCATCCAAACTCTTCGGATTCTACCGCAAGACCGTGCCCGAAGTTGAGCAAATGGAAACCTACGTGATTTCCACCGCGGACGATGCGAAACCCAGACGGGTAAACATCATTAACTGCCTCCCCGAAAACACCTACGCGGAACCGGGACACGCCACCCCGGAATCGGCAAAATGTGCCATATTGGCCCTCGAACGGGCGGTCAGGGAACTCAAGGCCGGTAAAATCGACGTTCTTGTCACAGGGCCTATCAACAAAAAGGCTATGGTGAACGAGGGCTTCGGCTTCCCCGGACACACCGAATACATACAGGACGTTTTCGGGGCCGAGGATGTGGCCATGTTCATGGTGAGCCACAAGCTCAGGCTCGCCGTGGTAACCGGTCATATCCCCCTCAAGGACGTTGCGGCGCAGATCAGCGAGGAGAGGATATACAGCAAGCTCAAGCTGCTTGACGCCTCGCTCAGGCAGGATTTCCGTATAGACAGGCCGCTGATAGGCGTGCTCAGCCTCAATCCCCACAGCGGAGACGGCGGACTGCTCGGCACCGAGGAGGAGGAGATAATCATCCCGGCAATCAGGAGGGCCAACGAAGAAGGCATACTCGCCTACGGACCCTTTTCCCCCGACGGATATTTCGGACTCAACCATTACGAACAGTTCGATGCCACTCTCGCCATGTACCATGACCAGGGGCTGGCTCCCTTCAAGGCCATATCCTTCGAGGACGGGGTAAACTTCACCGCAGGCCTGCCCGTAGTCAGGACCTCTCCCGACCACGGCACCGCATTCGAAATGGCGGGACACGACCAGGCCGACCCTCATTCCATGCGTGCCGCAATTTTCATGGCCGTGGATATATGGCGCAACCGCCTGGCATGGAAGGAGCTTCAGGACGGGAAAATGGAAAAGCGCGAGCTGGAACACCACCCCCACCACAACGAAAAACCGGGCAGGCCCCAGATAGCATAGGCCCGGATAGCATAGAGGGGTGCCGAAAACCACTTTTGGTCGCCCCCTTACGCCTTTCTTCAAAAGACCGGACCCGTCTGTAACACACCGTTGCCAATACCCACGACAATGAATTTCAGAAAATTCCTCTGCGCGGCACTGCTTGCCGTACTGCTCCCCACGCTGTCATTTGCCGACGAGGGGATGTGGCTTCCGCTGCTCATCTCGCAGCGCATAGATGACATGCACGAAAAAGGCTTCAGGCTCGATGCCGAAGACATCTACAGTATCAACCAGGCCTCGCTCAAGGATGCCGTCGTCCTTTTCGGAGGAGGATGTACGGGAGAGCTCGTATCGCCCGAGGGCCTGCTCTTCACCAACCACCACTGTGGCTACAGCTATATCCAGAAACACAGTTCGGTCGAACACGACTACCTGAAAGACGGTTTCTGGGCCTTGGACAGGTTCGAAGAACTGCCCAATCCGGGGCTGAGCGTGCGTTTTCTCGAAAGAATGGAGGACGTGACTGCCAGGGTAAATTCGGCTGAAGACCCGCAGGAGGAAATAAAACTCATCGAGGCGGAAGCCCTCGCGGAAGGCAAGGGACTCAGCGCTTCCGTGGAACGCTTCTACTACGGCAACCAATATTTCCTCTTTGTGTACAAGGTCTTCAGGGACGTGCGTCTGGTCGGAGCGCCGCCCTCGTCCATAGGCAAGTTCGGAGGCGATACCGACAACTGGATGTGGCCACGCCATACCGGGGACTTTTCCATTTTCCGCATCTATGCCGGACCGGACAACGAGCCTGCAGAATACAGTGAGGACAATGTGCCCTACAAGCCGAAAAAATACTTCAAAATATCCACTGCGGGCGTGCAGGAGGGCGATTTCACCTTCATCTACGGCTTTCCCGGAACCACCAGGGAGTACATTACATCCGACGAGGTGCGCTACATTGCCGAGATTTCCGACCCCGCGAAGATAGCCCTGCGCACCATGAGACTGGAGATAATGAAGAAGTATATGGACATGAGCCAGGACCTGCGCATACGCTATTCGTCCAAATACGCCAATGTCTCCAACGCGTGGAAGAAATGGCAGGGAGAGGCCGGCGGAATAGAGCGCAACTCCACCGTGGCCATGAAGGAAGCCGGTGAAAAGGCCTTTGCCGAATGGGCCGAAGGTTCGCGCTATGAGGGAGTGCTCGAAAAACTCGATTCGCTCTACACCCTGCTGGAACCCTACTATTTCGCGGCTGAATACACCCGGGAGACCGCCCTGAGCATAGAACTGCCAAAGTTTGCCGCCGACCTCGCCGCCGCTGACGAAGCCGGCAGGCCGGAACTTGAGGAGACCTTCTATAAGGACTGGTACCTGGACGTGGACAAGGAATGCTTCATCGCCCTGATGAATGCCTACGGCGAGAATGTGTCCGAGGACTTCCGCCCGGCGTATTTTGCAGAGCAGTTGGAGCAGTCCGGCAGCGTGGAAGCCTGGGCGGAAAGCCTGTTCTCCACTCCCCTCGCCCAAGGAGAGACGGACGGCGTGGACGGGGACCCCAATCTTGGCTTCCGCAACGAATTCTACGGCTACTACACCACGGTGCTTCTGCCCGAAACAATGAGGATAAATGCCGAGATTACAGCCTTGTACAAGGACTATATGCAGGGCCTCATGGAATTCGAGCCCGACAAGGACTTCTACCCCGATGCGAATCTGACGCTGAGAGTGGCCTACGGACATGTAGCCGGTTATGAACCCTCCGACGGGGTGAAGTACAAGGCCGTGTCCACCCTCAAGGGTATTATGGAGAAGGACAATCCGGAGATTTTCGACTACGACGTACCCCAGCAACTGCGCGAGCTCTACGCCACCGGTGAATATGACGATATGCCCGTGTGCTTCATCGCGACCAACCACACCAGCGGAGGAAATTCCGGAAGCCCGGTAATCAATGCCGACGGCAATCTTGTCGGACTCAACTTCGACCGCGTGTGGGAGGGTACAATGAGCGATATAGCCTTTGACCCGGCTTTCTGCCGCAACATCAGTCTCGATGTGCGCTACCTGCTCTTTGTGGTGGACAAGGTCTGCGGAGCCGGAGCCCTGCTGGAAGAACTGGAATTCGCGGAATAGGCCGGGCCGAAAAACTGGCCGCAAAAAGCATAAGAGCAGGGTGACCGGAATCTTTGGTCACCCTGCTCCGTTTAACAATAAAACTACCTCCTAAGGAATACTGCTCTGCTTATTGCCGATAAGCCCCAATATGTCTATTTTGCAATACTTCATCATCTATCTCACCCTCGATCTCACTGTAAGATCCCACTATAAACCGATATTTTTATAACTATCTGATTTACAGATTATCTTTGCAATCAGTTTGCAGTCAGTCGTGCCTTGGTCCGCGGATAAATCCGCTTCGCCGAAAAGGCACGTTGTTTAGATGCAAAAGAGCGGCGTAACGTTGCGAAGTTTTTTGAAAAAATTAACGTGACGGTCAAAAATTCACCCTCTCAACCCCCTGCGGGGTGTAGCAAAATATCGCATTTGAAGAATTGACCGCAGCCGCAGATATTTGTAGCAGGGAAAATTCAAATTTCAGCGCCATAATATCAGATTCGATTGTAGGCCGCTGAATAAAGCATTATCACCACGAAGCAAAGCAGGGGCACGATGAAACCCGTTGCCATGGATGCCGCCCCTATAAGTCCCATGGCAAGCGGAGCGAGCGCCCCTCCGACTATGGACATAATCAGCACCGAGGAGGCCGTCTTGGTCTGCTGTCCGTGGACATCGCGCAGAGCCATGGAGAATATCGTGGGGAACATTATGCTCTCGAAAAAGTAGGTCAGACAAAGCGCGACCACCGACACTACGCCAAGCCCGGCCATGACCACGGCCATACAGAGCGTTGCGGCAATGGCAAATATCAGCACCAATCTCTGAGGCCGCACATACTTCATCACCCAGCTCCCCACCAGACGGCCCACAAGCAGAAGGCCCATGCCTCCGATTGAGAGCATGAGGGCGGCAGTCTGAGAAGACACCGAAGGGGTAACCTCCGTGACATAGTTGATAAAGAAAGAGTTGATGCCGGTCTGGGCCGCCACGTAGAAAAAGAGCGCGATGACTCCGTACACGAAACTGCGAATCGCCCAAAGAGGGACGGGGGAAGCGGCTGCCGTGGCGGAAGAATTTTCCTCCGCTCCGATTTCCGGCAGTTTCAGTCTGGAAAAGACCATGGCCAGCACCAGCACTATTCCGCCTACAACCGCATAGGGCAGCGCCACGTCCGAATCCTCCCCGAGAATCAGCAAACCTCCGACCATGGGCCCCACTACCCAGCCCAGACCGTTGAACGACTGCGCCAGATTGAGACGTCTGGCCGCGGAATCGGCATCACCCAAAACCGTGACGTAGGGATTGGCCGAGGTTTCCAGGCAGGTCAGCCCGCAGCCTATAATCAGCAGACACAGCAGGAAAAAGGGGAAAGACATGATTCGGGCTCCCGGGATGAAAAGGAGGGCCCCGATGCCGTACAGGAGCAGCCCGAGCACCACACCGAATCTGTAGCCGCGGCGGCGTATTATCATTCCCGCGGGCAGAGCCATAAGGAAATAACCCCCGTAGACAGCCGCCTGCACCAGGCCGGAACGCGCCTTGGAAATCACCAGGACGTCCTGGAAATGCTTGTTGAGCACGTCCAGAATACTGTGTGCGAATCCCCACAGGAAAAACAGGGAAGTTACAAGTATGAAGGGAATCAGGAAGTTCCTTCCGTCATCCGTAACGAACATTGAAGTCTTTTTCTGCATCACCGCTGGTTTCGTTTGTTTTCTGAAGCGTAGTTTCGTCGCCCGAAGCTCTGCAGGCCTGTCAGGGGCTTTCGTTCCCCGGTCACCGAGTGAACTTCTGGCCCCGTTAATCGAGCCTTTTGCGGGCCCTTCTTATGGTAAGCGGTATGGCTTCGTCGTGCTCACTGAGGAACGCGCCGCGATTCTCCACCACGAGGGCAAGATACCCTCCTCCTCCGGCACCCGGCATCTTCCACGCATACACCTCATTTTCAGCCGAATACCTGTCAATGTAGTCCTGCACCCCGGGCTGTATCATTCCCGGGAACATAGCCACCTGTGCCTCGAAAGATGCGAGATAGGCCTGCGCAAAACCGTGGAAATCCCGGGCCAGAATGGAGTTCCAGCAGGCATCAGCCGCCGAGGCCAGCCTGCGCACCGCCGCCTCGTCTATGCACGAGCCTTCCACTACCGAGCAGGCGGGGCGGCGCGGGAACATTGGAACCAGACAGAGATGGCTTTCCAACCACGAGAGCACCTGCCCGTCGTCGCAAGTCTCAATCTTCAGTGGCCAGAAACGCTTGTCGTACCAATGCCTTACGAGTCCGGGCATACATATTCCTATGGCATCCTGCGCACCCGAGACTATGCCGTCGCTGCGCTCGGGGTCATTCTCGAAACAGAAGACCAATTTGGCAAGCATCTCGGGATTCATGTCGGGCAGCCTGTAGGGCCACAATTTGCGTATCATGTTGCGCGTAGAGGTCGAAAGTCCGGAACGTTCACGTATCTCGAAGTCAGGTTCGAGGGAAATGGTAATGGCCCATCCCGGGGCATAGCGCGAAACGTAGGGCTGGTCAATCCAGGTTCCCGCCAAGTCAAGCCGCGTGGGGATGCTGCAAGTCTCGGCCTTGAGATCTGTACTCGACCTCGCCAGCAGCCCTTCCCGGGGCTTCCTTTCCAGCACGACATACTCTATTCCGCGCTCCTCGCAGAAACGCCGCTTTTCCGGGGTGGAACCGTCCTCGTTCACCACGAAAATATCCGGCCTCAGGCTCTCCACGGTGGGAATGAAGTCCATTATGCCGCTGCCGGCATTGATATACGCATCCTTGACATAGCGTATAGCCTTGACCATGAACAGGCGCTCCTGCTCCGGATACAGGGTAGTATGGCGCTTGTAATCCAGAATGGTGGCATCGGAGCCTATTCCCACGTACAAGTCACCGTATTCCGCCGCCTGACGGAAGAACTCAACGTGTCCGCTGTGCAGCAGGTCGTAACATCCCGAGACAAATACTTTTTTAGGCATAAGTTCCTTTTATATAATGTCGGTCGACGGATTGATTGCTTGCATTCAATACAACTCCCCCCCGAAGGGCGATTCGAAATCCCGGAACAACGGATTCTTCATATCCTTTTCGCTCAACCTGGCCTCGTCCGAAGGGATGCGCCAGTCTATGCCGAGGCTCCCGTCGAGTATGTTGATTCCTCCCTCCGACTGCGGCGCATACAGATTGTCGCACTTGTACTGGAACAGGGCCGTCTCCGAAAGGACCACGAAGCCGTGGGCAAAGCCTCTGGGGATGAAGAACTGGCGATGGTTTTCGCCGCTGAGTTCCACCGCCACGTGCCGGCCGTAGGTAGGAGAGTCCCTGCGTATGTCCACTGCCACGTCGAGCACCGCTCCGAGCACGCACCTGACGAGTTTCGACTGGGCGTATGGCGCTTTCTGGAAATGCAGGCCGCGCATCACGCCGAAGGTGGAGAAGGACTGGTTGTCCTGGACAAAGACCACGTCGGGCCTGACCTTTTCCGCGAATTCCCTTGCGGAGAAACTTTCGTAGAAATAGCCCCTGCTGTCGCCGAATATTTTCGGTTCGATGATGACAAGGCCGTCTATGTCGGTTTTGATTACGTTCATTTCAGCGTATTATGTGTCAGAATCACCGTATTCAATCCCTGCAGAAAATATCCCTCGTGTAGACCTTGTCCCTGACGTCGTCCAGACAGGGGTCGTACCTGTTGGCTATTATGGCATTGCTGCGACGCTTGAATTCCTCGAGTTCTCCCACTACCTGCGAGCCGAAGAAGGTGGTGCCGGCTTCGAGCGTGGGTTCGTAAATTATGATTTCGGCACCCTTGCCCTTGATACGCTTCATCACGCCCTGAATGGAACTCTGGCGGAAATTGTCGCTGCCGGTCTTCATCGTCAGCCTGTAAACCCCGATAACGCATTCCCTTTCGTCTCCGGGATTATATCCGGGCCGGGAGCAATAGTCATAGTAGCCGGCAAGTTTGAGCACCTGGTCGGCTATGAAGTCCTTGCGGGTGCGGTTCGATTCCACTATCGCCCGTATGAGGTTCTCGGGCACGTCCGCGTAGTTTGCGAGCAACTGTTTGGTATCCTTGGGCAGACAATATCCCCCGTAGCCGAAAGATGGGTTGTTGTAGTGGGTGCCTATTCTGGGGTCAAGGCATACACCTTCTATAATGGAGCGGGTATCGAGACCCTTCACCTCGGCGTAGGTATCCAGCTCATTGAAGAACGAGACCCTGAGCGCAAGGTAAGTGTTGGCGAAGAGTTTCACGGCCTCTGCCTCCTTCAGGTCCATGAACAGGGTGGGAACATCCTGCTTGATCGCGCCCTGCCGCAGCAGTCCGGCAAAGGTCCTCGCAGCCTCCCCGAGAGCCTCGCCACCGGCCCCGTGAGGATAAGCGACTATGATACGGCTCGGATATAGATTGTCATACAGGGCCTTGCTTTCCCTGAGAAACTCAGGGGAAAAGAGCAGATTGAATTTCTTTCCCTCCAGCGCAGACCCGGTCCTGAAACGTTCGGCATACCTCGCGTACAAACTGTTGCAGTAGCCCACGGGTATAGTACTCTTGATTACCATTACCGCATCGGGATTCACCTCCAACACCAGGTCTATCACCTCCTCCACGTGGCGCGTGTCGAAATAGTTCCGGACCGGGTCATAATTGGTAGGAGCAGCGATTATCACGAAATCCGCATCAGCGTATGCCGAGCGGCCGTCAAGGGTGGCTTCTAACTGCAAATGCTCCTCGGCGAGGAACTTTTCAATATATTCGTCCTGAATCGGGCTTTGTCTGCGCTTGATTTTGTCGACCTTTTCCGGCAGTACGTCCACGGCTACAACCCTGTTGTGCCGGGCCAGCAACACCGCCATCGACAGACCGACGTACCCCAATCCTGCAACGGCTATCTTCATATATCTCCAAGACTAAATTCCAGAGTAACGCCCCATCTGTTCCGCAGTCAGCTCGGCGAGCACATCCTCGTCGAAGTAGTTGATTTTCATCGCCCTCTTGACCTCTGCCAAAGTAGCGGCTGCAGCTTCGCGGGCCACATCGGAACCCTTGCGGAGCACCTCGTAAACGTAGGGAATATCCTTCTCGAGCTCACGCCGCCTTTCGCGTATGGGCGCCAGCTCGCTCTGAAGCAGCGAATTGAGGAACTTCTTGACCTTCACATCGCCCAATCCTCCACGGCGGTAATGGTCCTTCAACTCGTCGAGGGAAGCATAGTCCGGCCAGAACTCCGCGAAATGTTCGGGACGGCAGAAGGCATCGAGATAGGTGAAGACCGTATTGCCTTCGATATGGCCGGGGTCGGACACCTGCACGTGAAGCGGGTCAGTATACATGCCCATAACCTTCTTGCGTACCTCTTCCTCGCTGTCAGCCAGGTATATGCAGTTACCCAAGGACTTGCTCATCTTGGCCTTGCCGTCGGTTCCCGGCAGACGCCTGCAGGCATCGTTTCCGGGCAGCAGGACCTCGGGCTCGACAAGCACCGGGGCATAGACCGAATTGAACTTGCGCACTATCTCCCGGGTCTGCTCTATCATGGGCTCCTGGTCCTCCCCTACCGGCACAGTGGTGGCCTTGAAAGCCGTGATGTCGGCGGCCTGGCTGATAGGATAGCAGAAGAATCCCACGGGTATGCCGGGCCTGTTCTCCCCGGACTCGTTGCTCTCCGAAAAGCCCCTGATCTGTATCTCCTGCTTGACGGTGGGATTGCGCTGCAGACGCTGCACCGTCACGAGGTCCATGTAGTAGAATGTCAGTTCGGTAAGCTCGCTTATCTGCGACTGGATGAACAGCACGGACTTCCCGGGATCCAGGCCGGCGGACATATAGTCGAGCGCGACCTCGATAATGTTCTGCCTCACCTTTTCAGGATTGTCGGCATTGTCGGTAAGAGCCTGGGCGTCGGCTATCATGATGTATACCTTGTCGTATTCGCCGCTGTTCTGGAGTTCAACCCTGCGGCGCAGCGACCCCACATAATGTCCTATATGGAGACGGCCGGTGGGACGGTCGCCAGTAAGAATTATCTTTCCCATCAGTCTTTCATATTGTCGAGGGCCTCCCTGACCTTCGCTTCGATTTCATCGCAGAGTCCGGGATTGTCCTTGAGAACTTGCTTTACTGAAGCCGCACCCTGGGCGAGCTTCTCACCGTTATAACTGAACCAGCTGCCGCTCTTGTGTATGATGTCCAGTTCCACCGCCAGGTCGAAGACTTCCGCGACGTGGGAAATTCCCTCGCCGTAGACTATGTCGAATTCGGCCTTCTTGAACGGAGGAGCCAGCTTGTTCTTCACGACCTTGACCCTGGTGCGGTTGCCGAGGGCTTCCTCGCCGTCCTTGATCTGGGTGGTACGGCGCACGTCTATACGCACGGAAGCGTAGAACTTGAGGGCATTGCCGCCCGTGGTCGTCTCGGGATTGCCGAACATCACGCCTATCTTCTCCCTCAACTGGTTGATGAAGATGCAGCAGGTATTGGTCTTGGAGATGTTTCCGGTGAGTTTCCTCAGAGCCTGGCTCATGAGCCTTGCCTGGAGGCCCACCTTGTTGTCGCCCATCTCGCCTTCGATTTCGGCCTTGGGGGTGAGCGCAGCCACGGAATCTATGACTATCACGTCTATAGCACCGCTCCTTATCAGGTCATCCGCAACTTCAAGGGCCTGTTCGCCGTTGTCGGGCTGGGAGATGAGCAGGGTCTCGAGATTCACCCCGAGAGCCTTGGCGTAACTGCGGTCGAAAGCGTGCTCGGCATCGATAATCGCGGCTATTCCGCCCTTTTTCTGGGCCTCCGCAACGGCGTGTATGGCCAGAGTGGTCTTGCCGCTGGATTCGGGCCCGTAAATCTCGACTATGCGCCCGCGGGGATAGCCGCCTATGCCGAGGGCGTGGTCCAGGGCCATGGAGCCGCTGGGAATCACCTGCACGTCTCCGTCGGGGCTGTCTCCGAGCTTCATTATCGTGCCCTTTCCGAAATCTTTTTCAATCTTGTCTATGGTAGCCTGCAGCGCCTTGAGCCTGGCGTCATTGACTTCCTGTGCCTTGGTTTCGAGTTCCTTTGCCATAATAATTAAGGGTTTTGCAAGTTTGACAATAGTTTAAATCCGGGCCCGGACAAAAGCTCCCGGGCCGGACAAAGATAGCGAAAAGCCATTCGCAAAGCAATAGCCCCCAAGCCTTTTGAAGTTTGCAAAAAATGATTTCAATTAGTACCTTGTTGGGATTGACACGAAGTCAGGACAGCGCATCTGTCCACTCAGGCATAAAAATTGGCAGTCACGGTCACGCAAGTTTTACGTTAAACAAGAACACACAGGCTTTTCCGGCTTATCCGAACGCAGGAACCCCTCAAGCAACAAGAACAACAGCAGATATGAAGAAATTTATCATTGTCGCGAGTGCAGTCGCGCTCATAGCGTCCCAGGCCCACGCCCAATCTCTCAAGGACCTTTTGTCAGGAAGCAGTTTGAAGGATGTCGTGGAGGAAGTGGTTTCCCAGCTCGACATACTCCCCACCGACATCACGGGCACGTGGACCTACAGCGGGTCAGCCGTAAAATTCACCAGCGAGAGCCTGGTTATGAGCGCCACTTCGGAACTCGCTTCGAGCCAGGTGGAGTCCAAACTCAACGAATACCTTGAAATGGTCGGCTTCTCCGAGGGCATGTTCACCTACGTATTCAACGAGGACGGCAGTTTCACCACCACCTTCAAAAGCCTGGACTTCTCAGGGACCTACACGCTCTCTGACGACACGATAGAATTCGAGTACGGCGGCAGCGACAAACTCAGCGGTTTCAAGGTAAGCACCTCGGTTTCAGTAGGCGTTTCCACCCTGCAGCTGCTTTTCGATGCCGATGCCCTCCTGGAATTCGTGGAGAAGATTTCCGCCAGCTCCAGCAACAGCACGCTGAGCTCAATCAGCAGCCTCCTCAGCCAGTATGACGGAATGAAATTGGGCTTCAAACTGACACGCTGAAGCTCATGGAGCGCGAAAAACTCATAGGAAAAACCCTCTCCGAACTGGAACAGGCCGCAAAGGACTGCGGTCTCAAGGCTTTCGTGGGCAGGCAGCTCGCCGACTGGCTGTATTCCAAGAGAGCCCGCGACTGGGACAGGATGGTCAATATCTCCAAAGCCGCACGCGCCGTCCTTTCAGAGCGCTATGAGCTTGGCGCCACAGCTCCCGAAGGCTCCCTGAGTTCATCCGACGGTACGAGGAAGTACCTTTTCCCCGTGAGTTGCAGGGTCGGCGGCAGGACGGAAGACTATTCTATAGAAGCCGTGATGATTCCCGACGGCGAACGCAGGACCCTGTGTGTCAGTTCCCAGGCCGGATGCCGCATGGGCTGCCGCTTCTGCATGACGGGCAGGCAGGGCTTCCACGGCAACCTCGATGCGGCCGACATCCTGAACCAGTTCATCAGCGTGGACGAAAGTCTGGAACTCAGCAACGCCGTATTCATGGGAATGGGCGAACCGCTCGACAATTATTCCGCGGTGAGCAGGGCCATAGAGGTGCTGACCGCCGACTGGGGTTTCGGCTGGAGTCCCAAACGCATAACCCTCAGCACCATAGGCATATTGCCCGTTCTGAAGCGCTATTTGGACGAGCAACGCTGCCACCTCGCGATAAGCCTGCACTCCCCCCTGCCTGACGAGCGTCTGGACCTCATGCCGGTACAGAATGCCTACTCCATAGACGAGATACTCTCGCTTGTCCGCCAGTATGATTTCAGCGGCCAACGCAGGGTGAGTTTTGAATACACCATGTTCGCCGGGCTGAACGACGACAAACGCCATGCGGACGCCCTCACAAGACTGCTCAGGGGCCTGGAGTGCCGGGTCAACCTGATACGCTTCCACAAAATCCCCGATTTCCCCTACGCAAGTTCCTCAGACAAGGTCATGGAGGCATTCAGGGACAGACTTAACAGCAACGGAATTGTATGTACAATACGGACATCAAGAGGAGAAGACATAATGGCGGCATGCGGTATGCTTGCGGGACAGCGCTCACAGCGGTCCTGATATTCCTTTCCGGCATTTTCGCCCATGCCCAGAGCTATCCCAACGGACTGTCAATGGACAGCGCCGCCCCTTCCGTAGATTCGGTCTTCCTGCAGCAGATGCGTGTCCGGCTCGAGCACACGAGGGAAGAACAGCAGCGTCCTACGGTGGCCCTCGTGCTTTCCGGCGGAGGGGCGAAGGGTGCCGCGCAGATAGGGGCGATGAAATATCTCGAAGAACTCGGCGTGCCCGTGGACCTCGTCTGCGGCACCAGCATAGGCGGTCTGATAGGCGGCATGTACGCCATAGGCTACACCCGGGACGAAATGGAGGAATTGTTCCGCACCCAGAACTGGCCCGTGATGCTCAGCAACTATATAGACCCCAAGTACATACCCTTCTCGCGCAAGATGTACAATTCCAGCTACACCATTTCCCTGCCCTTCGACACAGCGGGGGAATTCTTCAGCGAGATGGACGGAGATGAGGACGATGCCCGCCGGGATTCACGGCTGAGAAGTTTTATGGGCTCCCTGCCTGCCGGTCTGACCTCCGGTTTCAACGTCGACAACCTGCTGGCAAGCCTCACCGTGGGCTATCAGGACAGCCTTTCCTTCGCCGATTTGCCTGTGCCCTTCATCTGCGTGGCGACCGACCTCGTGTCCCTGAAGGCAAAAAACTGGGGTTCCGGCAGCATCAGGACAGCCATGCGCTCCACCATGTCCATTCCCGCAATGTTCGACCCCGTGCGCACCGGGGGGATGGTGCTCGTCGACGGAGGCACGCGCAATAATTTCCCCACCGACCTCGCCAAAGCCGCCGGAGCCGACTATATCATAGGCATAGAACTCTCCGACAGCCGGCCGGGCTACAATGACGTCAACAACATTATCGACATAGTCTGGCAGTTCACCGACATGCTTGGAGGAGACGCATACCAGAAGAACATCAACCTGCCGGATGTGCTGATAAAGCCCGCGCTTACGGGGTACAACATGATGAGCTTCACTGCGGAAGCCATAGATACAATGATTGTCCGGGGTTATGCCGCCGCCGTGGAGAAGGAAGCCGAACTGCTCGACCTTATGGACAAGCTCGGACTGGAGCCGGGAACGGGCGAAGCAGTCAGGGCAGCCGGCCCCGACGGGATACGCACTGACAAGGGAGTGAATATTTCGGAGACTCCGGTGCGCATAGCTTCCATAAGTTTCGAGGGCATCAGCGAGAAGGAAGCCGCCATAGTTTCCAAGCTCGTGGACCTGGACGAAGGCGGCAGCATAGACAAAAACAGCCTCGACGTGGTGATGAGCCGCCTGTGGGCAAAGGGCAACTTCTCCAACATAAGCTATTCCCTCAGAGGCAGTTCGGAGCCATACGAACTCGTGTTCTCCTGCGTCAAGTCTCCGGCCAACACCATAGGTCTGGGTTTCAGGATAGACTCAGAGGAATGGGCGTCGGCCCTGCTCAACATAGGCATCAATACCAACAGCATCAGCGGCTCGAGGTTCAATTTCACCGCCAAGCTCGGCCAGAACCTCAAGGCCAGCCTGCTCTATTCCCTGGAACTTCCGAGAATCCCGACCCTGAACCTCGAAGCTTCCATTTCCCGCTACAAGGGCAATCTCGGATTTCAGGATGACAATCTCATCTACGACATGCTCTACTGGACCCACAAGGAAAGGCTCTATATTACCGATGTCAGGTGGACCAGGCTGAATTTCGAGGCCGGCCTGCGCAATCAGTACGTCAACCTCAACCCCAACACCAACCTCGGTTCGCTAATCGGGAGCAGCCTTTCGGAAGAAGCTCTGAGCGGCAATTACCTCGGGGCCTTCATAAACGGGCAGATCTATACCTTCGACGACTACTATTATCCCTCCAAAGGCACGAATCTCTCGTTCGGTGCGATATATGACTTTCTGAAATCCGCTTCCTCCGGCAGTTTCAACCCCATATTGGCGGTGGACTGCAGTTTCAAGACCGTCATACCCGCGGGCAGGCTCTTCGCCCTGATTCCCGAAATCAATCTCAGGGCCGTCATGAACTCGGGCTTCGTGTCCGTCCTGCACACCAATTTCGTGGGAGGGGCCATGGCGGCACGATACACCGACAGCCAGACTCCTTTCTTCGGCATCAACAACATAGTACTTGCCGACGACTATCTGTGTACGGCCACGCTCCAGCTGCGCTGCAATCCTGTGGGGAAGTTCTATGTTTCCGCACTCGCCGGTCTGTACGAGAGCAACAACAATCCGGGGGATTTCTTCGCCTCCTTCTCCCCCGACTGCTGGGCTTTCGGGGCGGAACTGGCCTATAATTCCATTGTCGGGCCCCTGAAGGTCAACTGCCACTGGTCCTCCGTACAGCAATGGGGCATCTACGCCTCCCTCGGCTTTGATTTCTGATTTATGAAAGAGACGGAAGACAGGACTATTCAGGTACTCCGACGGCTTGAGCGTCTGTGTGCGGGGCGGGAATGCTGCAGTTCGGACATTTACCGCAAGGCACTCGAAAAACTCGGGGGCGATGAAAATGCGGCCGAGGAAATCCTCGGGAAACTCACGGAAGGGGGCTTTGTGAACGACGCCAGATATGCCGCAGCCTTTGCACGTGAAAAGTCGTCAATCACCGGATGGGGCCCCATAAAGATACGTTATGCCCTGAGCGCCAAGAAAATCCCCAGGGAAGCCATAGACGCCGCCCTTGCAGGAACCGAAGAGGACAAGGCGGAGAAGCGTCTGGAACGGCTGCTGCTGAACAAATGGAAGAGTCTGGAGGGCGAGCCGGACGCGAAACTGAAACTGCTGAAATTTGCCCTCGCCCGGGGCTACGAATACGACGCCGTCAAAGCCCTTGCCGAGCGTATAGCCTCGGGCCACAGCCTTTAGCTCATCTTATCACCATATCCACCGGCCTGTCCCATTCGTCTATGGGAAGCGCATCCACAAACCTGAACGGGAAACATATCCCGATTACGGGGCAGGACAGCATGGGCAGGAGCCTGTCATAGAAACCTCCGCCGCGCCCCATTCTGTAATACCTCTCCACCCCGTCCGGCCCGGCCTGATACGAAAAGGCCACTCCGGGAACCACTGCCAGTCCGAGCTCCTTCGGGTCTACCGCCGGCGAATCCCCGTCGGGCTCCAGAATATCCTTGTAGCCGCGGACAAGTTTCAACGGATTGTATTCCTTCAGTTCGAGGGTCTCGCCCCTGACCACGGGCAGAACCACACGTTTCCCCTCATGGTGCCACTTCTCCACAAGTCCGCGGGTCATCACCTCGCCCGGCATGGACATGTATGCGAGCACAGAGGAAGCCTCGCGGAACTGCGGCGTATTTTCAAGCTCGGAGGAAATGCGTATGGACTCGGTGACATAGCCGAACATATCAAGAAAATCTCCCGAGGCCAAAAAATCGGCCTCAAGAGATTTCATTATTCGGCGCAATCTGCGCTTATCGGACAACGGTCTTGAAGAAGTCATTTCCCTTGTCATCTACGAGTATGAACGCGGGGAAATCCTCGACGCGTATCTTCCAGATTGCCTCCATTTCAAGATCGGGAAATTCTACGCACTCAATTGACTTGATATTGTTCTGCGCAAGAATTGCCGCGGGTCCGCCTATGGTACCGAGGTAGAATCCGCCGTGCTTCATGCAGGAATTGGTCACGACACGGGTACGGTTGCCCTTGGCAATCATAATCATCGAAGCGCCATGGTCCTGCAAACGGTTCACGTAGGTATCCATGCGGTTTGCGGTAGTCGGACCCATGGAGCCGCAGGCATATCCTTTCGGCGGTTTCGCCGGACCGGCGTAATAAATGGGATGGTCCTTGAAATACTGGGGCAGTTCCCCGCCGGCATCGAGCCTCTCCATCAGTCTGGCGTGGGCAATGTCACGGGCCACGATAATGGTACCGTTCAGGCTGAGCCTCGTGCTTACGGGATAGGCCTTGAGTATATTGCATATCTCGGACATAGGCTGGTCGAGGTCTATCCTCACGGCATCACCCTCTCCCACAGTCCTGAGTTCCTCGGGAATCAGTTCGTAGGGCTTGTCGTCGAGCTTCTCTATCCATATTCCGTCAGCATTTATCTTCGCCTTGATATTGCGGTCAGCCGAACAGCTTACGCCAATGCCCACCGGGCAGCTCGCCGCATGGCGGGGCAGGCGTATCACACGCACGTCGTGGGCGAAATACTTGCCTCCGAACTGCGCTCCATATCCTATCTTATAGGCCTCCTCGAGCAACTGCTTCTCGAGTTCCACATCGCGGAAAGCACGTCCGGCCCTGTTTCCCGTCACGGGCAGCCCGTCATAGAAATGGGTCGAGGCGAGCTTGACGGTAAGCAGATTCTTTTCCGCAGAGGTTCCGCCGATTACGATGGCAATATGGTAGGGAGGACAGGCCGCCGTACCGAGGGTCTTCATCTTTTCAATGAGGAAAGGCACGAGGGTCGCAGGATTAAGTATGGCCTTGGTCTCCTGGAAGAGATAGGTCTTGTTTGCAGAACCGCCACCCTTGGTCACGCAGAGGAAACGGTACTCGTCGCCTTCATCGGCCTCAATGTCTATTTGGGCAGGCAGGTTGCACTTGGTATTTATCTCCTTGTACATGTCGAGGGGAACATCCTGCGAATAGCGCAGGTTCTCCTCAATGTAGGTCTTGTAGACTCCCAGGCTCAGGGGTTCCTCATCGTGGAAACCTGTCCATACCTGCTGGCCCTTCTCCGCATGGATAATGGCCGTTCCGGTATCCTGGCATAAAGGCAACTTGCCCTTGCAGGCTATCTCCGCATTGCGCAGGAAGGTAAGCGCCACGTATTTGTCGTTGTCCGAAGCCTCGGGGTCGTGAAGAATCTTTGCCACCTGCTCGTTGTGGGAGCGGCGAAGCAGGAAATTCACATCACGGAAAGCGGTATTGGACATCAAGGTCAGCGCTTCGGGCGTTACCTTCAGCATCCTGTGGCCTTCGAACTCGGAGGTGCTGACATATTCCTCTGACCCGGGAATCCTGTAATATTCAGTCTTGTCTTCCCCAAGCTGGAACATAGGTTCATACTTAAACTCTGTCATATCAGTTCTGCATTAGATAAGTTTTTATGAATTCATTGAAATCACCGTCGAGCACTGCCTGCGTGTCCGTGGTCTCATAGCCGGTACGCAGATCCTTGACCATCTTGTAGGGATGCAGGACATAGGAACGTATCTGCGAGCCCCACTCTATCTTCTTTTTCTGCCCTTCGAGCTCGGCCTGCTTCTCCCGGCGCTTCTTGAGTTCGATGTCGTAAAGGCGTGACTTCAAGATGCGCAGGGCATTCTGGCGATTGTCCTGCTGGCTGCGGGTCTCGGTATTCTCCACCATGATTCCCGTAGGTATATGCCTCACGCGCACTCCGGTCTCTACCTTGTTGACGTTCTGGCCGCCATGGCCTCCGGAGCGGAAGGTGTCCCATTCTATGTCTGAAGGATTGATTTCGATGTTGATGGTATCGTCCACCAGGGGATACACGAATACTGAACTGAATGTGGTCTGCCGCTTGCCCTGGGCGTTGAAAGGCGAAATGCGGACGAGACGGTGAACCCCGGATTCGGCCTTGAGATAGCCGTAGGCATAATCGCCCTCGAACTGGATTGTAGCGGACTTGATTCCGGCCTCATCGCCGTCAATGAGTTCTGTCACCGTCATTTTGTAGCCGTTCCTCTCGCCCCAGCGCATGTACATTCTCATGAGCATGCTGCTCCAGTCATTGGACTCGGTCCCGCCTGCCCCGGAATTGATTGTAAGCACCGCCCCCAACTGATCACCCTCGCCGCCGAGCATATTGCGCAGTTCCAGGTCCTCCACAAGCGAACAGGCGTTGGCGTATGCCTTGTCGGTATCGGCGCCTTCGGGGTCGAGTTCAAGAAGCACATCAAGGTCATCCACGGCTCCGGCAGCCTCGTCGTAGGCCGTGACCCATGACTTTATGCCGCTGACTTCCTTCAGGAAAGCCTCAGCCTGCCTGGGGTTGTCCCAAAAATCCGGAGCCTCGCTCTTTTTTTCCCTTTCTTCCACCTCCCGGCGCTTGCCGTCTATGTCAACGCACTTTCTGAGCGTCTCCAAACGTTCCTGCAGCCCCCTGATTTGTTCTTGAGTAATCATGAACGGCAAAATTAGTAATAATTATCATTAAGTTACCAAATTTTTTGCTAATTTCACGGGAATGCCCACAATCGGAATAATGGATTCAGGAGTTGGAGGACTCTCGGTCTTCAGGGAGATACGCAGGCTTCTCCCGCGGGAGAACTATATCTACTATTCTGACAGCGCCTATTGCCCTTATGGAGAGAAGGATGTGGCGTTTATCCGCAGACGCTGCAAGGAAATCACCCGCTATCTCTTGTCGGAAGGGGCCTCGGTCGTGGTCGTAGCCTGCAACACCGCCACGGCCGCAGCCATACGGAGCCTCCGTCGCGAATTCAGCATACCCATACTCGGTACGGAGCCGGCCGTCAAGCCCGCCGTCAAACAGACACGGACGGGGGTTGTGGGAGTGCTCGCGACCGCCGGCACACTCGGGAGCGAGAGTTATCTCAGACTCAAGGAAAGGACGGCAGGTGGAGTCAGGATAGTCGAACACGTGGGCGAAGGCTTCGTGGAACTCGTGGAAAACGGGATACTCGACGGTCCCGGGGCCGAAGAATGCGTGAAGAACAGTCTGGGGCCGCTCCTCGATGAAGGGGCCGACACCATAGTCCTCGGCTGTACCCACTATCCCTTCCTCCTGCCCGCCATGCGCAGGCTCTCCGGACCCGAAACGCTCTTCATCGAACCGTCCACCGCCCTGGCCACGCATCTTGTCAATGTAATGGAAGAAAACGGAATCGGGGTGACCGGCGCGCTCCCTTCGGGAGTTTCGAGTCACCCTCATACCAAACTTGTGGCCTCCGGCAGTGACGAGGCCCTTAAAAGGATGTACGGACTTTTCTTCCAGACCGGAGAACAGGCTCAGGCTTGCTCGCCTGTCACCTGTCCCAGGACCTCGAAATAAAGTTTTCCGTCGATTACCGTAGTGCAGTAAACCGTATCCTCGACCCTGTAGTAGACATTCCCGTCCATTTCCACCTCATCGTAGTCCTCGGGAAGTTCGTCTACCAGGGCACCTGCAGGCGGAACTATGGTCACGTAGTTGTCGCCGGACTTCTTGAAGAACACCCCGTCCTCGTAATAATATTCCTCGGAAATGGAGGCATAACTCTGTACGAGTCCCAATTTGTCGGCGAGCAGGTAGCTCTCCTGCGCGAGTTCATAATTGTCCGAACTGAGGGCTGCAGCCTGACCCGCCAACACTTCGCTCTGCAGGGCTATGGTCTCATTCTGGGCCGCTATAATGGCATTGTTCGCCGCTATAATCTCGTTCTGCTCCATTATTATCTGCGCATTCTCGTTCATGGTCGAGTAGGCATAGTTCATCTGCGCATAATAGGCGAAAGTGCAGGCGGTCAGGGCCGCTCCGTCGAGTACAGGGTCGAATATCACCCCGTAGGGAGGACGGCATACATAATAAACTCCGCCAACCATACGGTAGTAGATGCCGTTAGCTATATAGTAAGGAATGCCGAGAACAACCCGGGTGACATAAGCGGCCGGGAGGGCGGAAATCCTGTAACCGAAACAATGCTGTCCTTTGCGTCCGAAAGGCACGGGCCTGTCGTGGGTTATCGGAGTCCTGCGCTTGGGGTGAACATTGTTTGTGCGGGACGGCTTTGTGGCATTGGCCGGACGTGTCCTCTGCACCTGGCGCTTGGCCGTCGAAGATGAAGGCAGATTGCGGGCAGGCTGCGTACTGGTAGAACGGCGTGTCGTACTACGGGTGCTGGAGGAGCGGTTCGTAGTACTGCCTGACGACTGGCTGCCGGAGGAACGGCGCGTCGTACTGCGGGCTGGCTGGCTGCCGGCGGATTGTGAAGCGCTGCCCTTGTTGCCCTGGGACTTGTTGACTTGGGAGCTATTGCCGCTTGTGCTCCCGGAAGTCCGGGAACTGCGTGTAGTCTGCTTTGTCGTGCTCCGGCTTTGACCTGTGCTCGTACCCGTGGATGTACCGCTTTTTCGGGTGGACTGCCTGGTATTTTTTTTAGACGACTGGCTTTCCGAAGTTCCGGAAGAAGCGGTATTGCTTTTTCTGGACGAGCGCGTGGAGGTCTTGGTGGAAGACCCGGAAGAACTGCTTCCTGATGACTGGGAAGAGGAATTCTTGGAAGAAGACCGGGAAGTCGAGCGCCTCGTGTTCTGGCTGTTTTCGGAGGAGTTCACCAAAGCCTCCGGGGACTTGCTGTCTGACAAATCGTTATTGCTTTCAGCGGAAATGCTGCTTTCCGTCCGTGCTCCCGCCGGCATCCCGGAGAGGGCCATGATTGCCAAAGCTGCAATCGCTGTTTTCACTATTCTTTTCATAACGGGTAAATTTGATGATTAAAATCTATCAGTAAAGATAGTATTTTTCGGCAAGACTGCGGAAAGAAGCCACATCGGCGGACCAGAAATCCTCAATATCAGCGACTTTCATGGTTTTGCCGAAGGTCTGGCTAACAAAATCGGTGCCGCATACCTTGTTGAACATGGACAGGCGGTCCGCCGAACTCTCGAAGGGATTCTTGCCGTAAAGCTCCCATATTGCCTGCATTACGTAGAACTGGGTCAGGGTGATGACGGCCGCATCGTAATCCGTATAATAGTATTGCACCCCGTGGACCAGCTTGCCGGCGAGGCGTCCGGATATGGGCTTGTAGTGGATAGTGCGCCACGCCACCCCGGGAATTCCGTAGCTTTCGAGTTTCGCCTTGAGATCATAGGCATCCACCCAGGTCTCGGCAAAGGTCGCAAAGGGCAGGGTATAGCCTATGCCTATATTAAGGTAATAGTACATCTCCCCGGCCATACCTGCCGAGGGATAGCATACGGCGCTTTCGGGATAGGGGATATTGGGTGAGGGCGACACCCAGGGCAGGCCCGTGTCTTGGAAGAGCATGTCACGCGTCCAGCCTTCCATGGGCACGACATAGAGCTCGCATTTCAGATGGCTCTCCCTTCCGTTTTGGCCGCGGTTGAGCCCCTCCTCATTTATCAGCATGGCGAGTTCCCCGACCGTAAGTCCGTAGATATAGGGTATCTTGTACTGCCCCACGAAGGAATGGAAGCCGTCGCGGACAACAGGGCCCTCTATCTTGTTACCTCCCAAAGGATTGGGCCTGTCGAGCACTACCACGGGGATATTCATCGCCGCACAGGAGCGCATGACCAGGCCGAGGGTCGAGATGAAGGTATAGGAACGGCTGCCCACATCCTGTATGTCGTAGACCACGATGTCCACACCCTCGAGCATACTCCGTTCCGGCTGCCTCGTGGCGCCGTAAAGCGAATATACCGGCAGTCCGGTGTACTCGTCCACGCCGGATTCCACCTTGTCGCCCGCATATATATCCCCGCGTACCCCGTGTTCGGGAGCATAGAGCGCGACAAGTTCGACTCCAGGAGCAGCCCAGAGTATGTCTATGGTCGAATTCAGTTTTGAATCCACTCCCGAGGGATTGGTCACGAGTCCCACCCTTTTACCCCTCAGAAGGGAGAAATAATTGTCTGCAAGCACTTCTATGCCGGGTTTCACCTTGGGCCCGGCCGTAGCGGCAAATACGCTCAGCGACAGCGCCGCCGCGCAAAGAATGTAACGAAAACGGTTGCCAAACAGCATATCGTCACCATGATAAAGAATCCCACATAGCCCAGCGCTTCCTGTATCCATCCGGCGAAAAATCCGGGAATCATCATCGAAAGCGCCATGAAGGCCGTACATATTGCGTAGTGCGAGGTCTTGAACTCGCCTTCAGAGAACTGCATCATATAGAGCATATAGGCCGTGAAACCGAAACCATATCCGAACTGGTCGAAGGCCACGCAAAAATACACCGCCCACAGACGGTCGGGCTGGAGCAGTGCGAGAATGAGATATACGGCGCAGGGCAGGGCGAGGGCCATGGACATGGGCCACATCGAACGCTTCAGGCCGAAACGGGCGGCGTAGATACCGCCGAGAATTCCGCCCCCGGTGAGGGCAATCACCCCTACAGTCCCGTAGACCAATCCCGACTGGGCAGTACTCAGCCCGAGACCGCCGGCAGACAGAGGGTCGAGCAGGAAGGGGGTGAGCATCTTGACCGCAAATGCCTCAGGCAGACGGTAGAGAAGCATGAATGCCATGGCAAGCCATATCCCGGGTTTGAGGAAGAAGCTGGTCCAGGCGCGGCCGAACTCCCGCAGGACCGTTTCGGCACTCCCCGCCTTGTCTCCCGGACCTGTCAAGCCTGAGGTTTGCCCGGCATTTTCTGCGTCTGTCCGCCCGGCTGTCCTGCGGCGCTCGCATTGCGGGAGGGCAAAACTGTGCCACAGGCTCACTATGGCGAAAAGCACGGAGCAGCTTAGCATTACGATTTTCCATGCGAGCGGGATATTGCCCGTGCCGTTCTCGAGCATACCGGCAATGACCACTATCACTCCCTGGCCGAACACCGAGGCTATCCTGTAGAAAGTGCTCCTTATGCCCACGAACAGCGACTGGTTCTTCTCGTCCAGGGCTATCATGTAGAAACCGTCGGCAGCTATATCGTGGGTGGCCGAGGCGAAGGCCGTAATGTAGAAGAACACCAGACTAAGTCCGAAGGCATCGGGGCTGACCGACAGGGCTATGGCCGCAAATGCCACAGTCACGACGGCCTGCATCGAGAGTATCCACCAGCGCTTGGTGCGTATCACGTCCACGAAAGGACTCCAGAGCGGCTTTATCACCCACGGAAGATAGAGCAGGGACGTGTACATGGCGAGGTCGCCGTTCGGCATGCCGAGCCGCTTGAACATGGTTACCGACAGCACGTTGACGATGAAATACGGTATTCCCTCGGCAAAGTACAGCGTGGGGACCCATGCCCACGGGTTCTTACTCAACTTCAGTTCCTTCATAATAATGCTCCAATATCTGTCTGTAGTCGTATCCCTGCTCGGCCATTGCCGCGGCACCTATCTGACAAAGCCCCACTCCGTGGCCCCAGCCGCGTCCGTGCAGCACGAAGTCCCCGTGGTCGCGCTCCACCGTGAAAGCCGAACTCTTGAGATGGGTTTCGCTCAGACAGCGCCTTATCCTGAGTTCCTTGCCGAGGGTCACGCTGCCGAGGGTGCCGGTGATACGAAGGCTGAAAATACGTCCGGACGGGCCGCGTTTCAAAGGCTCGAGTGCGGTAATCTCGCCGAGTTCCTTTCCGGTACGGCTACGCACGAGGGCTGCCAGTTCCGAAGGGGTGTATCTCACGGTCCAGTCATGGAAATCCCTGGTTTCCATGTCGTAGTCATTGAGCACCTGCGAGAGTATCTGTGAATTCTCACAGTCGCAGAAAGGGTCCTCGACGCTTTGAAGATAAGGGAAATCCACATCTTCCCAACAGCTGCTGAAAAGTTCCGTGCGTCCGCCGCAGCATTTCGAGTAGCGGGCATCGCATATCTCTCCCCTGTATTTCAGGAGCTGGCCCCAGGTCTCGTCTATGGCCCGGTGTACCGTCTCCCCCACCGCCATGGTCAGGCCCTGATAGCGCTGGCAATGGTCATCGGCGCAGACGTCGAAGTCAGTGTGGGGGCCCTCCCCCGAGTCCCTTCGCTCGAGCAGACGCCTTGCAAGCCAGCTTCGGGAAATCACCGCGTGGGCCTTGAGCAGTTCTATCGATGCGCTGGACTTCATCTCCGAGGAAATGACGCTGAGCAGATAGTCCTCCGCCCCGACACAGTTGACCGCGCGTATCATGTCGCCTTCGACTATGAACTTCAGCCCGCCGGCGAATTTCAGGCTGCGCTTCTGCTGCCAGTGGAAGTCTATGCCTATGACCACGTCGTGCAGGATGAACGAGGCTTCGGAGAACAGGGTGGAACGGGTGACGGAATCGAAGTACAACTCATCGTATATCATCCCGTTATAGGCTATACGGCCGTCGCTCCAGCTGACTTTCTGCGGGCCGGCCCCGTCCGAAATTATCTCGAAACATATCTCCCGGGCCGAAAGTATGCCCACGGTAATCATGGGTTGGCGGCGTGTCAGACGCCACTCTATCATCTCCTGCTCATGCTCGGAAATGGTGACTTCGGAGAGCATTTCCCCGAGCAGCTCCGGGGTGGCCTTCTCGAAATCCTCGCGGAACGGCGCCACAAAGACTCCTGCCATGTCGGCGGCCCCGGGACTTATGGTGAGGTGGTCCGGGCCGTCGGAGTAGAAATGGTGCGAGCGTTTCTCGGAGCGCATGACCACGAACACGCGGTACTCCCCTCCTTTCATATAGGCGTAGAGGTTGAAAGCGGGTTCAGTCTGGCCGGGAAGCCTGCCCGTGCAGTCCAGCAGGCAGTAAAAGAGCTTCGCAAGCGACTTCGTGGTGGTGGCTTTCAGGGCGAAGACTCCGTTGAGATAGCCTTTGTAGCGGTAAAGCGTGGCGTCCTTGACGGACGAGAGGGCTTCTCCCGGATTGTCGAGAAAGGCGTCAATCACCCTTTCCAGAGGCAGATGGTTACGCGGTATGGCCTGGAAATGCAGGTGGTCCGGGGCTGTGGCTCCGCTGTAAGGCCCGTTGTAGAATACGGTAAAGTCCGGATAGTTCGTCGTGAAATCCAGCATGTCCGGCAGATGATGCCATATCGCCTGGGGCAGGTGCTCGGCGCGGGCTATTACGAGGTGGCTCGGGAAGATAGGATAGGGATTGACCTGGATATTGTAAAGCCTGCCCTTCCGGCCCTCCAATTTGAGGTGAAACTGTTCTGCGGGCCTGCCTTCCGTGCAGAGGAAGCATTTCCTTGCGGCTATGGCCTCGGGGGAGGTGTCGGCGGTCGAGGAAAGTATGCGCCTGGGGTTATACTGTATGATGCAGTCCAGTCCCCGCAGCTTTATATCCTTTGTTTTCAGGGTCTTGAGCGCACGGAAATTGGCGGAGGCCAGAGGCCATACCGACAACTGGTCCTTTATGAATTTATGGAGTTCCTTGGATTTGATCATGGCTGGTGCTCAAAGCAGAGAATAGAGAGCCGCTGAAATTTTGGCGTATTCCGTTTCAAAAACAGGGGTGAGTATGCCCTTGCCCATGGCGGCGCGGATTTCCGCATCGGTCCAGAAGCGCCCTCCGGCAAGTTCATCCGGGTCGGGCCGGGGCGTAAAGTCTCCCACGGAGGCGAAGACGTTGACCAGTTCCCGCTCCACCGGTGATTCGAAAACGTAGGTCGCCAGGCTGTAGGGGTTGAAATTGTAGAAATGCAGTTCTTCGGCCGCTTCGCGGTAAAGGGCTTCAAGCACGTATTCGCCGTAGGAAATGTGGCCGCCGACCGCCGTGTCCCACCTCAGGGGGAACAGGTCCTTGTCGGCGCCGCGCTGCTGGAGATACACTTCTGCCGAACGGCTTATGATGTGGAGATGTATCGTGGGATGAAGGGGTTTCTGGCCGCCGTGGCAATAGCTCCGGGATGCCTGTCCTATTACCATGCCGCTCGGGTTCACGACGGGCAACATCTCATCGGCGGCTGCCATATCGCTCCCGCGTATCACCGGTGCCGGGTCTGAAGGGTATATCAAATCTACCATCTGGCCTGTTTCGTTGGTTCCGAATATTCGGATTGTTGTTGTCGGTATCTGCCGACCTGCGTTGCGTCCTCCCCGAGGGGAGAATGCTATGGACGCGGGTCAATAGTTGATTATCATAAGTTCTTCGGGCGTGTACAGTATGCTGTCGATAAACTCCGGTGCTATGCGGGCGAGTACGAGGAATGCCACGAGGGCCAGCACGGCGACAAGCAGGAGCACGAGCAACACTATCCACCAGCGGAACTTCTTTTTGGGAGCGGGTGGCGGAACGGGTAACGGATCCGGATCGGGAACGAACTCGTCGTCTTCTGGCTCGGGCTCAGGTTCCTGCACCGGTTCTTCTACTGTTACCGGCTCGGGTTCAAACTCAACTTCCGGAGCCAAGTCGGTCTGTGTTGTCTCCGGTTCTGTCCCGACTTCAGATTCCTGATCAGGCTGCGGTTCAGACTCGGGTTCTGCCGGCGGTTCAGATTCTTCCCCCTCGGGTTCGGGCACCGGTTCCTGTTCAGGCCTGGGCTCGGGTTGTGTCTCGATTACCGGATCGGGCCCAACCTCGGGCACCGGGTCCATATCCGCCTTGAATTCGAAATGAATGTCCACCGGCTCCGATGTATCCGAATGCGTCCTGAGGGAAACCGGTCCAAGCCCGAAGGTTTCGGGATATATCTCCAGGTTTCTGTCGGCGACAAAGAAAAAATTGTTCTCCGTCGTCGCCCTGAGACAGCCCAGACCCGGGAGCGTTATGGTTTTGCGCTCCATCAGAACGTTCTTCAACTCCGCAAGGAACTGGGACAGATAGGAACGCGACATCTCCAAAGGCATATTGTTCGTGCGCGCGTGGAATTCCGCCAGCTTATCGTCGTCCGACAACACCGGAAGGAAAGAAAGACGGCGATATGGAGGATTGATAGTATACCCCCTGTCAGAAAAAACTGCGGGAACCACCTCCGCATAGAAGGTGCCCACCCCGGGAAGGCCAAGCCTGTCGTGTTCGACGACCAGTTCGCCTATCATCCTTGCCAAAAGTTCTACATCCATGATACTACGGGCTACTCTGCCTCAACACAAGGCAACATTATACAAAAATACAAAATTTGGCATGATAAGCGCAAGCGCCAGCTTTATTCCCCCTGCCTGGCATGGCGGAGTTTGGCGTATTTCAGGAACAGGCGCTTCTCGCCGTAGTCGTCGAAGTTAATCACTGCCTGCATGTCGGGCGCCCTGCCCATGAGTTCGAGTATCGTACCTGCCCCGAAACGCTCATGCTCCACTCTCTCGCCCGTCTTCAGTTCTGTCATGGGCACTGCCTTGAAATTGGGGTCTATTACCGGAGGACGCCCGGAAGTCGCCGGCCTGACACTGCGCCCCGACTGCGGGTCGCCGGTACGCACTGAAACGGTAGAAGTCCGTGGCACTAAGCCTGTACGCCCCTGGGTCCCTGACTGTCTGAACTTCGCAGTTCCGGAACCGCTCGGGCCGGGCCGCCGTCCGTTGAAATTCGAATACTCCGGAACATTCAGGCCACCCTCGCTTGAAGCGACGGGACTTTCCATATACCTTGAATTTACCTCCCTGAGAAAACGGGAAGGCGCATTCGACTCATGCTGACCGTTACGCATACGGGTAAGGGCGTAGGTGAGAGTCAGTGCCTGTTTCGCCCTTGTCATCGCCACGTAAAAAAGACGTCTCTCCTCCTCCAAATCGCTTTTCGACGACAGCAGCGAAAGCTTGGGGAAAAGATTTTCCTCCATGCCGCACACGAACACGTACTTGAACTCCAAGCCCTTGGCCGAATGGACTGTCATCAGGGCCACCTTGTTGTTGCCGTCCTCGTCCGAAACGTCCACATTGCTGAGCAGCGACACATTCTCCAAAAATTCACCCAAAGTGACCACGTGGGCGGCAGAGGAATCCGCATCAGTCCCATTGGCGGCAGCAGATTCGGCATCAGTTCCTTCAACGACGGCCGACTCCGCCTCATGAATTTTCTCCTCCACAAACTCCGCCACCGAATTCAGCAACTCGTCAAGATTCGCGACGCGGGACTGCCCCTCAACCGAATTATCCGCCTTGTACATGGCATACAGGCCGCTGTCCGTGACTACGCGCATAGCCATGCTATGGGCCTCGGTTTCGGGTATCAGGGCCGACAATTCGGAAATCATTGCGCAAAAAGGCGCGACTTTCGGGAAGTCCTTTGCGGCCTCGAACATGGATATGCCCCTGGCTCCCGCCGCCCCGGCTATAGCCTGCAGGGTGACCTTGCCTATGCCTCTGGCCGGCAGATTCACCACCCGGCGGAAGGATTCGTCATCGGAAGTATTTACGCAGAGCTTGAAATACGCCATCAAGTCCCTGACTTCCATCCTGTCGAAGAAGGAATTGCCCGAATATATCATATAAGGGATATTCCTGCGGCGCAACTGCTCCTCAAGCGCCCTGGACTGGGAATTGGTGCGGTACAAGAGGGCGAAATCGCTGTACTGCGCCCTGTCGGAGCGTATTCTGCCGATAATGTCGGACACTACCCGCATGGCCTCGTCCTGCTCGCTGTATGACTTTATCAGATGTATCTTCTCCCCGTCCTCGCCCACGGCATAGCACTCCTTGGGTATGCGGTCTTCGTTGTGGGCGATAAGGCTGTTGGCGGCATCGACTATGTTGGAGGTCGAACGGTAGTTCCTCTCGAGACGGAAGACCTTGCAGTCCGGATAGTCATTTTTGAAGTTCAGTATATTCTCTATCCTGGCCCCGCGGAAAGCGTATATGGACTGGCTGTCGTCGCCCACCACGCAGATGTTCCTGTGGGGCGAAGCGAGCTTCCTCACGATGTAGTACTGCACGAGGTTGGTGTCCTGATACTCGTCCACCATGATGTATCTGAAACGACCGGAGATGTCATCGAGGGCTGCGGGGTTGCTGTCCAAAAGTGTGTTCATGTTCAGAAGGATATCATCGAAATCCATGACTCCGCTGCTTTTGAGTCTATTCTGGTAAGCCTCGTAGATGTCGCATATCCTGCTTTTCCCGGCACGTATGTCGGCATCGACATGTCGGGAAGCGCGGTAGTCCCCGGCGCTGACGAGATTGTTCTTCGCCACGGAGATGCGGGAAAGCACGGCCTGGGGCTTGTAGATCTTGTCGTCAAGCCCCATCTCCTTGATACAGCGCTTGATTACCGACTCCGATTCGTTGGTGTCGCAGATTGTGAAGTTCGAAGGATAAGCGAGTTCACCTGCATACTTGCGCAGGAAACGCACGAACACGGCGTGGAAGGTGCCCATGACCAATCTGGAAGCCCGTCTGTCGCCGACCATTGCGGCAATCCTCTCCTTCATTTCACCGGCCGCCTTCTTGGTGAAGGTCAGCGCCAAAATGCTCCACGGCTCAACCCCTGCCGCGAGCAATACCGCTATCCTGCTTGTGAGAACCCTTGTTTTACCCGAACCGGCCCCCGCCACAATCAGCATGGGACCGTCCGTACAACACACTGCTTTCTTCTGCTCCTCGTTCAAACCTTCGAGAATCGCACTGGAATTAACGAAACCTGTATTCATTTTATCCGACTTAGAGGGCGAATTTACAAATTTTTTAAGTAACTTTGCGCCGCAAAAAGCGGATACTAACATAAGTCATATTCAATGTCTAATACAATCGTTTTGAAAAAAGGTCTGGACATCCCCATTGGTGGAGAAGCAGAACTTCGTGTCTCAAAGACGATTAAGCCCGGCATAGTAGCGGTCAGGCCCACCGACTTCAAGGGTCTTCTTCCCCGTCTCGTGGTCAGAGAGGGGGATTCCGTGCTTTGCGGCTCACCCGTCATTTCCGACAAAAAGAACCCGGACATCATCCTTGTCTCGCCCGTCAGCGGAACGGTCAAGGCTTTGGTCAGAGGAGAGAAGCGCAAACTGCTTGCAGTCCTTATCGAGCCTGACAACAGCAACGAATGTGTCGACTTCGGTAAAAAGAATCCTGACAGCCTGGATGCCGGACAAGTTACCACCGCCCTCCTTCAGAGCGGTCTTTGGCCCTGGATTATCCAGCGTCCCTACGGAACGGTCGCCGACCCCGGCTGCAGACCTTCCGCCATTTTCATCTCTGCTTTTGATTCCGCTCCCCTCGCCCCGGACAGCAAGTTCTGCTTCGAGTCCGAGGCCCATAACATCCAGACCGGAATCAACGCACTGTCAAAGCTGACCGACGGCAAGGTACACTTGTCCCTGAACCCCGCACTCAAGGGCACCGGCCTGGAGAGACTGAGGGGAGTGGAGTACCACGTATTCGAGGGCAAACATCCCGCAGGCAACGTGGGGGTCCAAATCAGCCACATCCGTCCCATAGTCAAGGGCGACACCGTGTGGACCGTATCCCTGACCGGCCTCACAGCCATAGGCAAGCTTTTCAATGAGGGACGCTACAATGTCAGACGCAAGGTGGCGATATGCGGACCCGAGGTTCTCCAGCCCGTGTACGTGGAAACCATCCCGGGCATGCCGATGAAGGCCGTCGCCCATTACTGCGCAGGCGAGATTTCCGAGACCCGCTTCATCAGCGGAAATGTGCTCAGCGGAAAGAACGAGGGCATAGACGGCTACCTCGGCTTCTTCGACAACCAGATTACCATACTCCATGAAGGAACGGAGAGGGAGCTCTTCGGATGGCTCAGGCCCATACGCGGAAAGCAGTTCAGTGCCGACCGCAGCTACTTCTCATGGATAATGCCCAGGAGCAAGAAATACGACATGAGCACCAACCTCCACGGAGGCGCACGCGCATTCCTCATGAATGACGGCTATTACTCCAAGTATCTGCCCATGGACATCTACCCCATCTACCTCACCAAGGCCTGCCTTGCGGGAGACATCGACAAGATGGAAAGATACGGAATTTACGAAGTGCTCCCCGAAGACCTCGCACTCTGCGAGTTCGTGGACCCGAGCAAGAACAATATCCAGGAAATCATATCAAAGGGTATTGACCTGATGATTAAGGAAATGGCTTAAAAGTATGAACAAGATTTTTGAAAAAGGCGGCAAACTTTACTGGCTGCACTCTACGGTAGACGCTTTTGAGACATTTCTCCGCGTGCCCGGCACCGTCACCAGAAGCGGAGCCCACGTGCGCGACGCAATCGACCTGAAGCGTCTCCTCATCATAGTAATCGTGGCGGCCGCGCCCGCTGCCCTGTTCGGAATGTGGAACGTGGGCTACCAGCACAGCCTCGCCATAGGCAACACCGGGCTCGACATTCTCGGCAACTTCTGGTACGGCCTCCTCAAGGTGCTCCCCCTCTACCTTGTGTCCTACATCGTAGGTTTGGGCATCGAGTTCGCCTCAAGCCAGATACGCGGTGAAGAAGTGAGCGAGGGCTTCCTCGTGTCGGGATTCTTCATCCCCCTCATCGTACCGGCCGACGTTCCCCTCTGGATGCTCGCGGTGGCCGTGGCTTTCGCCGTCATCTTCGGCAAGGAAGTCTTCGGCGGCACCGGAATGAACATCTGGAACCCCGCGCTGCTCACCCGCGCCTTCCTTTTCTTCTCCTATCCGAGCGAAATGTCAGGCTCACAGTGCTGGATAAGCCTCGGCAAGAATGACGTCGTGGTGGACGGCTTCACCGGAGCCACTCCCCTCGCCCTCGAAGGCGCAAGCGCCCAGTACGGCACAGGATTCTGGGACCTCTTCATCGGAACCGTTCCCGGCTCCGTCGGCGAGACCTCTGTCATAGCCATACTCATCGGAGCGGTATTGCTGCTCTGGACAGGTATAGCCAGCTGGAAGATAATGGCCGGCACAGTCATCGGAGCCCTCGCTGTGGGTCTCATAGGTGACCTCGCAGGCATCAGCACCATGCCCTGCTACATGCAGCTTCTCTACGGCGGATTCGCATTCGGAGCCGTGTTCATGGCCACCGACCCCGTGACCTCCGCCCAGACCGAGAGCGGAAAGTGGATTTACGGCATCCTTATCGGAGCCCTCTGTCTCATGGTAAGGCTGTTCAACCCCGGCTACATCGAGGGAATGATGCTCGCAATCCTGCTTGCCAACTCCTTCGCACCGCTCATTGACCACTGCGTCATCAGCGTTCACCTCTCCCGCAAGGCCAAGAAACTTAATGCAGCATAGCTATGAATACGAACAGCAACTCATATACAGTCATATATTCGACCATAGTAGTCGTAATCGTAGCCGCAGCGCTTGCAATCGCCTCACAAGCCTTCAAGCCCATGCAGACTGCGAATATCAAGGCCGAGACGCTTTCACAGATGATGGTTGCAGCCGGACTCGGCACCATGAAGGACTTCCAGCAGATAGGCAACGATGCCGTGCTGGTCAAGTACTCCGAGGAAATCGAGGAGGCATATATCGTCAATCTTGACGGCGAGCGTGTGGCCGGACTCAGGACCGACAAGGACAACATCGAACTTATCGACAATCTCAAGCCTCAGGACGTGGCAATCAAGGCAGGCGGGGATGTGACCCTGCCCGTCTACAAGTTCAAGTCAGGCATCACCGTGATTCCTGTCTACGGAGCAGGCCTTTGGGGGCCCATTTGGGGCTACATCGCCTTCCAGCCCGACCTCAGGACCATAGCCGGAGTGTATTTCGACCATTCCAGCGAAACTCCCGGACTCGGTTCCAAAATCAAGGACGACCCGGCTTTCCAGGCCCAGTTCCACGACAAGCAGGTCGATCTGTCCAACCCCTCCAACCCCTTTGACATAGTCAAGGGCGGAGCTCCCGACGGAGCCATCAATGCAGTCGATGCAATCACCGGCTCGACAATCACGAGCAGGGGTCTCGACGCAGCCATTGACGTATGGATTGGCGCATACGCAAATTATCTTAGCAAAGCATCTATGGAGGAATAAGCTATGAGCAAACTTAAAGAAACAATCCTCAATCCCATACTCAAGGGCAACCCGATAACCGTACTGATTCTCGGTATCTGCTCGGCGCTTGCAGTTACGGTACAGCTCAAGGGAGCCTGCGTAATGGCACTGTCCGTAACCGTCGTTACCGGACTTTCCAGTCTGGTGACTTCACTCATCAGGAACACGATTCCCAACCGGGTGCGTATCATCGTGCAGCTCGTCGTCGTGGCCCTCATGGTAGGTGTAGTGGACGAGATCCTCAAAGCCTACATGTACACGGTGGAGAAACAAATCGCAGTCTACATAGGACTCATCATCACGAACTGTATAGTCATGGGACGCCTCGAGGCCTTTGCCCTCGGCAACAAGCCCATACCCTCACTGCTTGACGGTCTGGCCAACGGCGTGGGATACGGACTCATCCTCATTATCGTGGCCTTCTTCCGCGAACTTCTCGGAAGCGGCACCCTGTTCGGAATACAGGTGCTCCCCGACGGCTATGTACTCAACAACCTCGTAATCCTTCCCCCTTTCGCCCTTATACTGCTCGGTTGCATCATCTGGGCACACAGGGCCTTCGACAAGGACCTTCAGGAAAAATAACAGCTTTGCCTTATGGAATATATAAACCTGTTCGTAAAGTCAGTCTTCATTGACAACATGATATTCTCGTACTTCCTCGGTATGTGCTCATACCTGGCGGTATCGAAGAATGTCAAGACAGCCAACGGCCTGGGCCTCGCTGTTATTTTCGTGCTGGCGTTTACCCTGCCGATAAATTACCTCCTGAACAAGTACGTGCTTTCACCCGGCTCGCTGGCGTGGCTCGGCCCCCAGTTCGCTGAAGTGGACCTGAGTTTCCTCGCCCTCATTATCTTCATCGCCGTGGTGGCTGCATTCACCCAGCTCGTGGAGATGATAGTGGAGAAGTTCATGCCCTCCCTTTATTCCTCACTCGGAATCTTCCTGCCGCTGATTGCGGTGAACTGTGCCATACTCGGCGGCTCGCTTTTCATGCAGCAGAGGGATTTCGTCAACGTCGGCGAATCCATCGCATACGCCCTCGGTTCCGGTGTGGGCTGGTATCTTGCCATCGTGACCCTCGCCGCTATCCGCGAGAAGATGGCCTACAGCAATGTCCCCAAGCCCCTCAAGGGTATAGGCGTGACCTTCATTACAGTAGGTCTCATGGGTATGGCGTTCATGATTTTCATGGGTATTCAACTTTAGGAGTAGAAGGAAATGGGACCAACAGTATTTTCAGCAATTGCAGTAATCATAATAGTCACCCTGTTCCTGGTAATATTGCTCCTTGTAGTCAAGGACAGGATTACCCCCAAGGGAACTATCAATATTGACATAAACAACGGAAAGAAGGTGCTCGCCGTGAATCCCGGCGGAAACCTCATGAACACCCTCGCCGAGCAGAAGATTTTCCTGCCTTCAGCCTGTGGCGGAAAGGCCAACTGCGGTCAGTGCAAGGTGCAGGTATTCGAGGGCGGCGGAGAGATTCTCCCTACCGAGACGGGCTTCTTCAACCGCAAGCAGATCAAGGACGGCTGGCGTCTGGGATGCCAGGTCAAGGTGAAGGACAACCTGAAAATCCAGGTTGCCGAGTCCGCACTCTCGGTCAAGAAAGTGGAATGCGAGGTGATTTCCAACAAGAACGTATCCACATACATCAAGGAATTCACTATCAGGCTGCCCGAAGGCGAGCATCTCGAGTTCAAGAGCGGCGAGTATATCCAGATAGACATCCCCGAGTTCCACGCATACTTCAAGGATATGGACGTGGATCCCGAGTACAGGGGCGACTGGGAGAAATACGGTTTCTTCAATCTTGAGACAGTCAACACAGAGCCTACCATAAGGGCCTACTCCATGGCTTCTTATCCCGGAGAAAAGAACATCATCAAGCTCAACGTGCGTATTGCCACCCCTCCTTTCGACCGTAGCGTACCTAAGGAGCAGGGACCCAAGCTCCTCCCCGTGAGCCCCGGTATAGCCTCGTCTTACGTGTTCTCACGCAAGCCCGGCGACAAGGTGGTGGTCAGCGGTCCTTACGGTGAGTTCCTGCTGCCCGAGAACGACCCCGACAGCCTCGAGTACGTATTCGTCGGAGGCGGCGCCGGAATGGCACCTCTGCGCAGCCATATCATGGAACTGTTCAAGACCCTGAAGACCGGACGCAAGGTCAGCTTCTTCTACGGAGCCCGCGCCCTCGTCGAGGCCTTCTATCTCGAGGACTTCGCCGAAATCGAGAAGGAGTTCCCGAACTTCAAGTTCCACCTTGCGCTTGACCGTCCCGACCCTGTAGCCGACAAGGCAGGTGTGAAGTACACCGCCGGCTTCGTACACCAGGTTATGTATGAGACCTATCTCAAGGAGCACGAGACTCCCGAGGATATCAAGTACTTCATGTGCGGACCTCCCATGATGGTGGCATCGGTGAACAACCTGCTCGATTCGCTCGGAGTTCCCAAGGAGAACATACTCTACGACGACTTCGGAGGTTAACGAAAGTTATAGAATTGAGAAGAGGGTGGCCCGTGCGGACCACCCTCTTGCGTATTTCTTTGAAAGACCGGGGCTGTCTTATTTCTCGGAGTGTTCAGCGCGGTACTGCTGGGGCGTGACTCCAAACTCGGCCACGAAACATTTCGTAAAGTAAGAATGCGAACTGAATCCCACCATATACATGACCTCGGAGACGTTGAAATTGTGCTGCCTGAGCAGCAAAGCCGCCTTCTTCAGCCTGACACTCCTTATGTACTCCACAGGTTTCTGGCGCAACAGCTGCTTGCACTTCCGATACAACTGTTTGGAAGAGATGTCGAGCAGCTCACAGAAGGCGGTGACGTTGAAATCAGGGTCGGAGATGTGTTCCTCTATAACCTCCACCATCGCGGAGAGCAGTTTTTCGTCGGCTGACACCGCTTCAATGCTTTTCGGCTCCGTCATGAACTCTATACGTATGCGCTTCTCCAGCTCACGCTTCTTTTCTATAAGATTGGAAGCTATGGTCCTGACATAGTTCGCATCGAAAGGTTTGGTGATATAGGCATCTATCCCGTTCTCGGCAGAGAACATTCTGTATTTCTTGTCCTCCAACGCAGACAGGACCATGATAGGAATCGATGCAGTGGCGGGATTCTCCCTCAAATGCCTGCACATACTTATACCGTCCATTTCCGGCATCATTATATCCGCAATCAGAAGGTCGGGGTGCAGTTCCGTACAGAGTTTCAGCCCGGTGCGGCCGTTGAATGCAACCATGCAGCGGTAATCATCGTGGAACAGCTCCCGGAGGAAGCGGGCTATCGCCTCGTTGTCTTCCACTATGACGATAAGCGGCAAGCCCTTTCTCTCGTCGGTCTCGGCCGGCAGGACCTGTCCCGACCCGGAATCCGGCCAGACTATGGGAAGACTGACAAGGAAGGTAGAACCGCGGCCCGGCTCGGATGAGGCGGTAATGTTGCCGCCATGCTGCGACACGTAACTCTTGACAAGGGCCAGACCTATGCCCGTCCCCTCCTTTCCGACAGAGCCTGACGGAGACTTGTAGAACCGGTGGAAGATATAGGGCAGGTCCTCGGGGGCAATGCCGCTGCCGGTATCGGACACCTTTATTTCAACATTGTCGGAATCCGCCGCAATGTCTATGGAAACGATTATGCTGTCGCCCGCACCAGTATACTTGCAGGAGTTGGAAATCAAATTGTTGAGTATGGATTCCAGTTTCACCACGTCCAGCATGCAGTACAGTTCTTCCACCGACGAAGTGAAAATAAACTGGCAGCCGCTGCCCTTTGCATTATCACGGAATACTGAAAACACGGTTTTCGCAAAACCCACAAGTTCCACTTCCGAGCGTACGAGTTCGACATCGTTATACTCTCCGTCTTTATCAAACTCTATCGCCCTGTGGAGC
Organism: uncultured Muribaculaceae bacterium; assembly: GCA_964569595.1. Classification (GTDB taxonomy): domain Bacteria; phylum Bacteroidota; class Bacteroidia; order Bacteroidales; family UBA932; genus Cryptobacteroides. The sequence continues at coordinate 14,288 of CAZMTY010000002.1, read as the reverse complement.
AGCTGGTTCATCTTCAGCGCATAGTCGTGGATGAGCCTGAGGTCCTTGACATCCTTCTCCGGACGCTTTTCGGTGAGCATTTTACTCACAGGCGCCAGAATCATACTCAGGGGCGTCTTGAACTCATGGGAAATGTCGGAATAGAACTGCATCTTTTCCTCCGCACGGCGCAACGTGGTCTCCCTCTCCATGCGTTCGAGTCTCAGCCTGTTATTTAGCCGGATATTACGCACCGTAGCCAGCAGGACAAGTAATGCAAGCACTGCATACACCGTAACGGCCAATGGCGAACGCAGGGGATGAGGCTTGATTCGGAAACTCAACAGGGGCCGGAGATTCTCCCCAGACCAGGAAGCTGCCTCCTCCCCCATGGAAACGTACAGACTGTAGGTTCCGGAATCGAGTCCGTTAAGACTTATTACATTCGAACTGCCGCTCAGGGACTGCTTGACCCCCTTGGGCTCGAGGAAATATGAAACCGCATGCATACGCGCCTCCGAATATGAAAGGTCGGCAAGCTCCACGGTTATGTCGTTTTCGTCGTAGGACAAGACCATATTGCCTACATAACGGCTTGCCAGACCATCCTCTCCCACATATTCTCTGCCTCCCACTCTGATTCTGCTCAGGGCCATTTTCCATTGTCCGCTCTTGTCGGAAAGTAAATTCTCGGGAATTACGGTAGACACGCCGTCAGCCGTGCCGAGATAAACCACGCCGTATTTGGGTTCATAACAGATAGAATAATACACTCTGTCATCCAGATTGTACCTTTCCGACGGCCTTCCGTCAGGAAATACCACCCTCAGTCCGTCATCTGTACACACCCATATATTGTCGCCAACCTTCGTCATGCAGGTCAAAGAGAGGCTGCGTCCATTCCCGAAGGGATATTTGACTATGGTGCCGTCCAGGCTGTTGTAGCGCAAGAGACCGTCACCGTAACCTATCCATATATGTTCGTCGTTATCGCTCATGAGCACGGAAGGGAACTGACCTCCGGTATGCTCAAGTATACCCAAGTTGCTTGTTTTCCCGCCCGCACACTCTATCCTTTCCACGCCTCCGCGGTTCATCAGCACGAACACCGCATCCGAAGTGCCGTTGTATGCCATGGAATTGATGTAATTGCTCGACAGACCGTCAGAGCTGGAAAAACGTCTTGCAAATGCGACAGGGGACGAAGACAGGGCCCCGGCATCCACCTGGAATACTCCAAGGTTATAGGTCGAGAACCAGAAATCACCTCTTCTGTCCTGCAGAATCGTGTACGCCCATCTCATAAAGGTCCCGGAAAGCGTATCCAGAACGTAATGAGCCTCGAACACTCCCCTGTCATAATCGTAGAGTTCCAGTCCGCCGTCCGAGGAGACCCACAGTCCGTCACTGTCATCCAGGTAAACATCCCGGATTCTGTTATGCAAAATGACCAGGTCCGACGTGGCACCGGACATCCTGTACCACAGCGTCTTGCCTTCCCCGGACAAAGGTTTCATAATCAGACCGTTGTTTCCTCCCATCCAGAGATTGGAACGGCCGTCCGCCTTCATCACGAAGAACTGGTTTCCCAAAGCGCCCTCGGTAAACTCGCCTATGGAATAGTGGTTATAGGACTTGTTACGCCTGGCGAGCGAGATTCCATAGTCCGTTCCTATCCATATATTCCCGTCCCTGTCCCGGAATACAGACTGCACCACATTATTGCTCAGAGAATTGCTCTGGTTCAACTTGTGACTGTACCATTCTTTTTTGCCGTCCTTGGGGTTTAGCGAAAACAAGCCGTAATCCGTTCCTACCAGAAGTCGCCCGTCACTGTCCATGGTCAGCGTCTTGACAGATACCGAATCCGCAACTGCCTCTATTCTCTCCGAATACACATGGTAACGGTAAAGTTTTCCGGTGCCGAACCACAGGACATTTTCACTTTCATCCGGATAGAGAGCCACAATGAACCTGCTTGCATTGCCCGTATCAACCGTACGGAAACCTTCCTCGTTGTTCGGCTTGCACCACATTCCCGTAGCACTGCCTGCGAATATCCTGTCACGCAACCTCACGATAGAATACACGTCCACACCGTCAATCATGGGCTCCCTGCCGCCGGTCTTTTCCGTAATTCCCAGTACGTCACCATTGATGTCGAGCGAAAAGAGGCCGTGGGTAGTGCCGAGCCAGAGCGTGTCCCCGTCGACATACATGGAGCGCACAATACACGTGGGGGTCCATTCCGGCTCGGAATATCTGCCGCGCCTCAGGTCGTAAAGCATCAGGCCGGACTCGGTGCCGAGCAGAATCATGTCGCCGCCCAAAGCTGCCATGCAGTGAATCTGAATATTCTCGGGGCTCCCGTTGCCATAGTGCTGGTGTACGGAATAACCGTCGTAGCGACACAGGCCCTTGTTCGTGCCTATCCAGATGAAACCGTCGTCGTCCTGGAAAAAACATCGGGCCTGACAGGCGTCGGAACCGACCAGTATATTGTGAAATTTCCCGTATTCAATCTCTGCCGCATAGACATGGAAGCCCGCCAGAAGAAGCGTTGAAGACAGGAAAGCTACCGCAAATCTGTTCATATCGGCAATTTATACAAAAAAGTCAAAGACCGGACTGCAAGTTGGCCCCTTGTCTGTTTTCAGCACTTTATTGTCCTTTCTGTTCTTTCCTCCGCCTTCGTGTCGGCTATCTTTGTTTGCAGACACTAATGAAACTGACCAATTACACTAAAGCAACCAAATTTTACACTGCTCTCCGGTATGAAAAATTTATTTATAGTCATGACAGCCGTTGCAGTACTGTTCTGCATTGGCGGGCAACGTCTGTCAGCCCAGGACACTGGGATTACCCTAAGGGGCGTGATTGTCGATGACTCGGGATTGCCGATCATCGGAGCCGCAATTTTCGAAGAGGGAAAGACTAGCAACGGGGCAGTCACTGACACCGACGGCAGATTCACAATCAGAGTAGACAACAGAAATGCTGTTCTTACCGTCAGCAGCCTCGGATATGTGACCATTACCCTTAATGCCAGCGATGCTGCTTTCACCTCGGGAGTGATTGTACTCGAAGAAGACACCGTAAGACTTGATGACGCCGTAGTGATAGGCTACGGAACCGTAAGGAGGGAGGACATGACCGGCTCCGTCACTGCAATCAGGGCAGAGGAAATCAACCGCGGCGCCGTATCCTCAAGTTACGAGCTGCTGCAAGGCAAGGTTCCCGGTCTGCTCGTTTTGTCAGACGGAACCATACGCATACGCGGACTTTCTTCGCTCAATGCTTCCAACGACCCGTTGATAGTAGTGGACGGAGTTCCATTGAGTTCCAATGACCTCGCCTCTATCGACCCTGATGACATAGACTCCTTCTCCGTACTCAAGGACGCCTCGGCCGCTGCTATCTACGGTTCGCGCGCCGCTTCGGGAGTCATTCTTGTCACAACCAAGGCAGCGAGTGCAAGCCGCAAACCACAGGTAAGTTACAGGGGCTCGGTAAGCGCCCGGCACTACATAGGCAAGCAGGAAGTGATGAGCGCAGATGAATACAGGAGTTTCATGAGGGAACTCTACGCCGACAGGCCGGGCTCGCTTGCCGCCGCCGAGAGCCTGATGGGAGATGCCGACACCGACTGGATAGACCTCGTCACCAGGCTCGGCATAAATTCCACCCATAATATAAGTGTCTCGGGCACGACCGCAAAAGGGCATCTTCCTTACCGGGTTTCCCTGGGCTACAGGCAGTCCAGAGGACAGACCCTCGGTTCATGGAGCCACAGGCCCACGATAAACGTAAACCTCACACCCAACTTTCTTGACAAGCACCTGACTCTTGCGCTGAATGCCAGGGTAAACACTTACATATACTCCCCGGCGAGTGCCAGTTACAGTTCCGCGGCATCGTTCAATCCGACTCTGCCCGTGTATTTCTATAACGACGACGGGAGCATAGACTACGATACCAACTACGGATACTACATCCTTTCCAACGGCCGCGGGGAGAACCTCGTTCCGGCTGCAGGAGCGGCAAGCAACCCCATGCAATATCAGACCAGCGATGAAATCAACCGCAACCTCGGCTGGACCCTCAGCAGTACCATAAATTACAAAGTCCACGGTTTCGAAGACCTTGCATTCAACCTCAGGCTCAGCACCGACCGCAGGAGCACCTACAGCTGGAGCAGTCCCATGGCGGACTGGTGGGGACTCATCAACGATACCGTCGCACCCGGTGTGGGCACATACTACCAGAGCGATTCCTTCAACCTGGACGACATGCTCGAGTTCTTTGCCAACTGGCAGCATGACTTTTCAGGCCACAGGCTCGATGTCATGGCCGGATACTCCTGGGAACACTTCTACACCTTCTCCCACAACGAGACCAGGCTGAACGACGCCTACTCAAATGCCACCACCGGAGTGGATTATGCCAAGGATGAACTCTACGGCAATATTTACAATCATGGAGAGGAACATTACCTCGTATCTTTCTACGGGCGTTTCAACTACTCCTTCAAGAGCCGTTACCTCTTTACTTTCACCATACGAAACGACGGTTCGTCACGTTTCGCTCAGGCAAACAGGTGGGGACTCTTCCCATCCCTGGCATTCGCATGGAACATCAAACAGGAAAGTTTCATGAAGGATGTCAAATGGTTAGACGAACTTAAACTGAGAATAGGATGGGGTATCACGGGCCAGGAAAGCGGAATCGACAACTATTCCTACCTCGCAAACTACACCATGTCCACATCTACAACCTATATGTACAACATGGGCAGCGACGGCAGGGTGTACGAACTGACTCCCGAGGCCTATGACCCCAACATCAAATGGGAAGAGACCACCACCACAAACATCGGCCTTGACTTCTCCTTCAGCAAAGGCCTCGTTTCCGGAAACATTGACGTCTACAAGAGGGACACCGAGGACTTGCTCAACACCGTGTACATTCCGATGGGAGCGAATTTTTCAAACACTCTGCTGACCAACATAGGCAGTATGGAAAACAAGGGTGTGGAACTCGGCCTGACCTATATGCCCATACGCAGGCGGGACAGCAATCTGAGCATAAGCGGCAACATCACCTGGCAGGATACCAAATTCACCAAACTGACCACGGGAGATGACGCCGCAAACGAAGACTATTTCATACAGGTCGGCAGCATAACGGGCGGAACCGGGGGCTACCTTCAGCAACACAGGGTGGGTTACGCTCCCCGCACATTCTACCTCTACCAACAGCTGTACGACGAAGACGGAAATCCCATTCAGAACGCCTTCGTAGACAGGGACAACGACGGAGTAATCACGGAAAACGACAGATATCTGACGGGGAAGAGCCCGCTGCCAAAGCTTTTCTACGGTCTGAATGTCAAATATACCTACAAGAACTGGGATATGGGTTTCAACGCCCACGGCTCGGCCGGGAATTGGGCGTTCTGGGATTACCACCAGGCAAACTCCACCACCGCCAACGACTGGATCAACTACAGCAACCTGTATAACTACAGGAAAATAGTCCTGCTGACAGGCTGGACAGGCACCAGCAATACCGCCCAAGGCTATTCGGACTACTTCCTCTACGACGCATCTTTCCTGAAAATAGACGACGTCAATGTAGGATACACTTTCCATAACCTGTTCAACAAGGATATCAGGCTGCGTCTGGCCCTTACCGTCAACAACGTGGCCGTGTTCACCCGCTATCCTGGAGTAGACCCCGAACTGAGTTCCTCGGGAATTGACTCTACAGGCACTCCCCGAAGCAGGACATACTCACTCCGTGTCAACATTAACTTCTAAATTACTGACGATGAAAAATATATTCCGTTCCATATTTGCTGCAGCCCTGATACTCTTCCCGGGCGGCATGCTGTGCTCATGCATAGGCGATCTTGAGGCCCTGCCGTTCAACGAAGACGATTTCACCTCCGAGAATGCCTATGGGAACGAGTATTCCAACTACGTTTCCGGCCTCGCAAAAGTCTACCGCAGTTTCAACAACACCTCTGACCTCGAGGTGGACGATGCCGGGGCGTCGGAATTGGTAAGGGCTTTCTGGTGCATACAGGAATGCTCGACCGATGCGTGCAAAAACAACTGGGTAAAAGACTCATGGACGCAGGACATCAACATGAATACCTGGTCAACTGCCGACAACACCGCAACTTATGCCCTGTATTGCCGGACCCTGCAGGGTATAACCTATGCCAACGAATTTCTCAGACAGACTACTGATGACAAGCTGCGCGAGCGCGGCTGCGATGATACCCTGATCGGGAGGATACATTCCCTGAGAGCCGAGGCAAGATTCCTCAGGGCCTATCTGTACTGGATGTCGCTCGACACTTTCGGGGATGTGCCCTTTGTGACTGAAGAATCCGAATTCGGAGCGGTTTCCCCCCAGCTTGCCACGAGGGAAGAAGTCTTCAACTTCGTAGTGTCGGAACTTGAGGAACTTGCCGGTGGCGACGAACTTCAGGCAGCCGGAAGCAATTATCCCCGGGTGGACAAGGGTTCTGCATGGGGACTGTTGTCGCGTATATACCTCAACGCACAGGTCTACCTCTCCACGGTCGACAGCTCCGGACAGGTCATTTCTCTCGGCGAGGGAATGTGGGATGAATGCATCAGGGCATGCGAGGAAATATTCAACAGCGGCGCCTATGCCCTCTGCCCCGAGTACCTCTGGCTTTTCCGCGGTGACAACGGGAGCAACCCCGACGCCTACGGAGAATTTCTCTTTGCGATTGACTACGATGAGGTCAACATGATAGGCTGGGGCGGCACCATCTTCCTCGTCCAGTCCTGCTTTACCGCCGCCGATGACAATGATGACGACGGCAATCCTCTTTATTCCCTCGGAGTGAAGGACGGCTGGGCCGGAATCCGCATGCCCTCGGAATACGTTTTCGACTACTTCGGGGTCACGGTTCCCGAATCGGGCTATGATGAGGAAGGCAAGTACACCGGCGAGTACAATTACACGGACATACGCGCGTCGGTATTCTTCATCAAGGGACATTATGAGGAGATGACGGACCTCTCGGAATTCACCCAGGGCTGGAGTTTCTACAAGTACAACAATATCCCCCATGACATGACCCGGGAGGAGTTTGCACCCACGGCCGCAAGCTACGGCACCACTTCCGCGAGATGCGGTGTGGACTATCCTATGATACGCCTCGGAGAAATTTATCTCAATTACGCGGAAGCCTGCCTTTATACCGGCAATTCTGCAGGTCTTGAATATCTCAACGCCATACGTACGAGGGCGGGATTGAATGAACTTGTGACCTACACTCTCGAGGATGTACAGAACGAGAGGGCGGTAGAACTTGCCTGGGAAGCCTTGAGAAGGACGGATCTTATACGCTGGGGCATGTTCAATTCGGGAACCTATCTCTGGAAATGGAAGGGAGGAAGTTACGAGGGGCAGGGCTTTTCGGACCACCTTCTTGTGTTTGACTTCCCCCAGTCGGAGATTACCGCCAACAGCAATCTTTCCCATAAACCCGGTTATACCAACAATTAAACACAGACAATATGAAAACAGCTATATTCCTTGCATTGACGGCCGCCACCCTCGCTTTCGTTGCCTGTGACCCCGAAAAGCTGGAGAAAGTGCAGGTTCTGCCCGAGTCTGAGACTGTTGCTCCGGTGCTCTACGGAATGGAGCTTGTCGACGTGTCGCAGGCCAACTACGACAGCGACGATGTGGTAACTTTCAGCTGGAGCGCCGCCGACTTCGGTGTGGCAACAGCCATCGACTACGCGATATATATGTCGAGTGACAATTACAGCGACATGGTTCTTGCCTCCGGAGTGAATTCCACATCCTATAGCATAGACTACCGCTCCCTCTACAACAGGCTCATCGGCGAGAGCTATCTCGGCCTGCCGAAGGGCGAAGTGAGCAGCGTGCCGTGCTATGTGACCGCTTCCGTCGGGACCAATTTCAGGACCGTGACTTCGGGGACCGTATACATTGACTTCGACATTGCCAGAATCAGTACCGGAATCAACATGTTGTATGTGAGCGGAGATTTCAACGACTACCACGCAGACAGGGACGGTATGGAGGAGGACAGTTCCGGAAGCCTGACCTACCGGGGGCTCATCAACATGAAAAATTCCAACATAAACTCCAACTCATTCTACTTCCTCGAATATACCTATTCGGCGAGCAATGACGGGGAAAGATACGGCGATTCCGGCGGCCTGCTTGCAGCAGGCGGAGACGCCATCGTTGCCGATCCCGAACTCAGCTGGATTACCGCTGACCTGAATACGGGAGAATACAGTGTGGTTTCCCTGTCCGGTCCGGTGAGACTCTGCGGCTTTAACGGAAGTTGGTCTTTCTCCAACAATCCTGAACTCGAATATGACGAGGAGAGCGATTCATGGGTCTGCGAAGCCGACTATACTTCGGGAAATTTCAGGATATCAATCAACGACAACTGGAGCTACACCTTCGGCCCCAAGGACCTCAACAGCCTGACGGTGTCCGACGGTTCCGACATTATGATTTACCATAATGACATAGCCAGTCCCCTGGTAGGAGGAGACGCGAATATCACTATCAGCAGCGCAGGGCGCTATACTTTCCGCATGTATTATGAATCAGCGGACTGCACCTGGCATCTTTCCATAGATGCGGTTGACTGACGCAATTTTATCTGTAAGGCTCTTTTGAACGAGGGTGGCCCGGAGTGACTTTGGGACACCCTCTTCTTTTAGACCTTTCAATCGGAATAAAAAACAGCAAAGCGGGAGCAGAGCCGGGCTTGACTGGGCCATGCCGGATGCAGCGTGACTGTAAACGAAGATTAAAATAAAATTTAAGTAATAAGAAACAGCAAAAATCCACAAATGTTTCTTTAGAAACGCTCGGGAACAGGAACCCGCACTCTACCTTTGCGCCATGAGAAACTTCGTCACACACAAAAGCCGGCAGCCTTATTCAATCCGGTTTCTGTCCGGGAACGTTCTGTCCGGGCGCCGGGCTTCTTTCTTACCACTATTCACCTTGCTTGTACTCCTGTCGGCTTTTGTTGTGTCTTGCGAGCGCAAAGCCTTGACGGAAGTTGAGATTGACACTGTGGTGCAGGTGGACTCCACGCTTACCACGGTCGTTATAAGCAAGGATTCGAGCCTCAACGTGGGAAGCAGCGTGTATGTGCTTGTCTACTCCACTGAAGGAACGCGTTCTTTAGAGAGCATGACGGAATACGACCACTTCCAGGACACAATCCGCATGGTTACTACCGAAAATGAAAAAATCATAGCCGTGATAGCCAACAGTCCCAAAGCCCTCTACCCCGTGGCTTTCGCGAAATATGACTCGTTGGAGCAACTGAGCTACGAATTCACTATGGAGGATACTGAATTGCCCGTGCTCGGGGGTTGGTGTACAACGGAGCGGAACACGGGCGAGATAAGACTCAGCCCGCTGATGTGCAAGGTCGTGCTGACAAAGATAAGCAACACCATGCCGGACTACGAACTGGTGGAAAGCCCGCGTATAAGGTTGCTTAACATCAATGCCTCGGCCAAACTGATGCAGACCGAGCCGTTCTATCCTACTGAAATCATAGAGTACGGGGATTGGGCCGAACTGCCCTACGACATAGGACTGTACAGCCAGAGCCCGGGAACCACACTTTACTGCTATCCCAACGAGAGCGACAGGAGCGTACTCGGCAGTTACAACACGGCTGTGGAACTTGAGTGCGTAATCTTTGGGGAACAGTGCAGTTTCGAAAGTTCGCTTCCCGAATTCGGGCGCGGTTCAATCATTGAGCTGGATATAGTCGTCAACGGTCCCGACTCCTTCAGCTGCAATTCCACAATACGCGAGTACTGAAACCGATAAACCTCACCAAAACCGGGCAAGGAGGTGTCTCCCGCGCCTCCTGCCGTAACGCCAAAGAATACCGAACATAGTCCTCACTGCCTTTATACAGGCTGTAAGACTACAGAACGAGTCTGAAACAGTACTGCAGAAACTGTAATTTCCGGCTCACGGCTGTAAGGCCATAGCGAAAGAATATTGAAACAGTGAACGAATCTAAAACCGGGATGCAGGCCGCAAGGACCTCAAAGTAACCTCAGATTACCCTCAAAACTGGTCTGTTATCTCCTTGGACCTGTCCAAGCACCCTCTGTGAACTTATGAGCCCCTCCCGATAATTCAGACTATGTTTCTGAAACGCTCGGGAATACTGACTACGGGCCGGATTCCGAACATCGCGGGCTTGTTCCAGGCGTATGGAGGCCTGACGATATTCTGCACATGACGGGCAATACTCACCATACGCTCCCAGTTGAGGGCAGGCCGTTTGGAGACAAGATAGACGGTTCGGGCCCGTTTTTTAAGATGACGGCTCCAACCTGAAGCGACGAGTTCCGAATCGCCCATCTTCAGTTTGATGCGACCAAGGTCGAGACTGCCGAAATGGAAAAGATACAGGTCCTTGACTATATGGAAATTATGATGTCTTGTCCTGTGGAAGCCCGAGCCCCAGGCCATGGGGCGCAAGAGGACGCTCGTCTTGCTGTACCTCGTGGAAAGAGCGGCATATCTGCGCTGGGCGAGGAAGGGTCTTGCCGTTTCAATGACGCCCTCCTCGCCTATTTTCTGGCCCACATCGATACCCAGACCCGAGATGCAGGACAGTGAAGTCTTATGTTGAGACAGAAATTCCGCGAGTCCGAGCTTGCGGGCCGGGTCAACAATCAGAAACTCGTCCACATCCGTCCCTATGACCATATCGTAAGTGGCGAAAAGTATGGCCGCCTCGGCCGAGAGCAGGCTAATCCTCCCCTTGTCCCCCTGCCGCACATTGCCCTCAACATGAGGAAAAACCCTGACATTTACGTTCTTGCAGAAATCCGGCACCTTCTGGTCGAGTCCGTCGAAGAGTACATACAGATTCTCCTCCCCGAGCTGGGAGCCGTAATAGTCCACCCACTTGCGCAGGAAGAACTCATCGTTTCTGACCATGGTCAGCGCAGCAATACTTTTCATTGGCGAAATTCAGAATCAGGATTTTAAATATACTTCGCTGTGAAGGTTCCGGCTTTGCACAAGTCCTCCGGAGTCCCCTCGAAGACCACCTTCCCTCCCCTGGACCCGGCATCGGGGCCGAGGTCTATTACCCAGTCTGCCGACCTTATCACATCGGGATTGTGCTCCACGACCACCAGCGAATGCCCGTTCTCGAGCAAGACGTCGAAAGACTTGAGCAATTTCTCAACATCGTAGAAATGCAGTCCCGTCGTGGGCTCGTCAAATATAAACATTATTTTCTCCTGCTTGCCCGAGTTGCGGCCAATCGACAGGAAATATGCGAGTTTGATTCTCTGGCTCTCCCCACCTGAAAGGGAAGAACTGCTCTGGCCGAGCTTGATGTAGCCGAGTCCCACATCCCTGAGAGGCAGGAGTTTCTCGACCACTGCCACCGCCTCACTCTCAGCACCTTGCGAGAAGAAAGCTATGGCCTCATCCACACTCATATTCAGTATGTCGTCAATATTCTTCCCGCGATAGCGCACGGCCAGCACCTCCGGTTTGAATCGCTTGCCTCCGCACTCCTCGCATATCATCTTCACATCTGCCATGAACTGCATGGGTATGCGCACGACCCCCTCTCCCTGGCACTCAGGACAGCGGCCGCCCTCTGAATTGAAGGAGAAGAAATTGGGCCCGTAAGCGTTTATTTTGGAATACTGTTGTTCCGCGAGCAGTTTCCTTATGTGGTCGAAAGCTTTCAGATAGGTCACTGCATTCGAGCGGGAACTCCTGCCTATGGGATTCTGGTCCACATATTCCACCCGGCTTATACGGTCCAGATTGCCGCCGAGTTTACGGAAAAGTCCCGGACGGTCTCCTGCATCGTTGATATGGCGATATAACGCCGGATAAAGTATATCCCCCACGAGCGATGACTTGCCGGAGCCCGACACACCCGTGACCACGGTGAGCGCACCGAGCGGAAAAGCCACGTCTATATCCTTGAGATTGTGCTCCATAGCCCCTTCCACCTTCACCGAATACTGCCAGTCGCGTCTTTCACGGACATAACGGCGGCGCTTTCCGGAAAGATACTGCAGGGTTATGGACCTCTCCGCATCGGCATCCGGCACACTGTCGGAAAGACGCCCCTCATACACCACTTCTCCCCCGGCACTTCCGGCAAGCGGTCCCATGTCTATCAGCAGGTCGGCCGCCCGCATTATCTCCTCGTCATGCTCCACGACTATCACCGTGTTCCCCAAGTCGCGCAGGCTCTTGAGTACTGATATAAGTCTCTCGGTATCACGCGGATGCAGCCCTATGCTCGGTTCGTCGAGTATGTACATGGAGCCTACGAGACTGGAGCCCAACGCTGTCACGAGGTTTATTCTCTGACTTTCTCCTCCGGAGAGGGTGTTGCAGGCACGGTTGAGCGTCAGATACGAAAGCCCCACATCGCTGATGCAACGCAGCCTGGAGAGTATCTCGTTGAGCGGTTCGGCTATGACCTCGCGCTCGGTTTCGCTTATGTCAAGGGATGTGAAGAAAGTGAGGGCCTCTTCCACATTCATCGAAAGCACCTCATGTATATTGCGTCCGCTCACTTTCACCCACAGGGCCTCCTTCCTCAGACGGCTCCCCGAGCATTCCCGGCAGTCCGTCCGTCCGCTGAAACGGCTCAGCATATACTTGAACTGTACCTTATAGCGCTGGGTTTCTACCCATTCAAAGAACTCCTTTATACCGCAGAAGCGGTTGGTCTCATCGCCCTCAGAGCGCGTTTCCCAAATTGTACGGCGGACCTCTTCGGAGAGATTGCAATAGGGCTCAAAAACCGGGATGCCGAAATTGTCGGCCACCTTTATCAGCAAGTCCTTGAACCAGCCCATCTTTTCGCCGCGCCAGCAGGCTATCGCCCCATCGTAGATGCTCCTGGTCTTGTCGGGTATGACCAAATCCTCGCTTATGCCTATAATCTTGCCGAGGCCGCCGCAGACGGGACAAGCTCCCAGGGGGGAATTGAAGCTCAGAAGGTACTCGTCCGGCTCACGGAAGACTATGCCGTCAAGTTCGAAACGCTCGCAGAAACGGCGTATCTCCCCGTCGGCGAGGGCAACGGCCATGTCTCCATTTCCCCGGCTGAACGCGTCCGCCACTGATGACTGCAGACGGGTGCGGGTGTCCTCGTCCATAGGCTCCCCCGGCACGGGGCGGACCCTGTCGACAAGCAGCCACAGCGATTCCGGGTAGTCCCCGTCCATTTGCAGGACTTCGTCTATGCGGTAGACCTTTCCTCCGGCATACATCCTGTTGTAGCCCTCCTCCTTGAGTTGCAGCATGAGTTCGACCTTGTCGTCGCGTTTATCCCATGCTATGTCCGCAAGTACGTAGGAACTTTCTTCCAGTCCTGAAAGCCATTCAATCACGGAATCCACGCTGTCCTTACGCACCTCCCTGCCCGAAACCGGCGAGAATGTATGGCCTATGCGGGCGTAAATCAGTCGAAGAAAATCGTATATCTCGGTCGTGGTGGCTACGGTGGAGCGGGGGTTACGGGTTGTCACTTTCTGCTCTATGGCTATGGCCGGCGGTATGCCCTCTATGGAATCGACGTCGGGTTTGCTCATCCTGCCGAGAAACTGCCGTGCGTATGAGGAAAGACTCTCAGAGAAACGGCGCTGCCCCTCGGCATACAGGGTGTCGAACACGAGGGAAGATTTGCCGGAACCGGAGATGCCCGTGACCACGATGAACTTCCCGCGCGGTATATCGAGCGAGAGGTTTTTCAGATTGTTTACCCGCGCTCCCCTGATTTCAATGTTTTCCTCCTGCACCGGGAACGGAGCGGTGTTCGTTTTACTCTGACTCATTCTTTATCTGTGTCTCATCGTGGCATTGCTGGCCGGGGACTTTCGTACCGTAGCGGCTCCCTTTGCATGAATATGTCCTGTCTGAAAACTCCGGGGTCAAGCGACTGCATCCCAAGCGCCGTATGGTCTGTCTTCCGGGCGCGGGCAGCTGCCGTTGCGGGGAGCAAGCCAAAGCCCTTCTCATAGCGGTTCCCCCTATATGAATATATCGCGTCCGAAAACTCAGGTGTATTCGGAAGAATATCCTGAGATGAAAGACATGGGTCAAGCGACTGCATCCCAAGCGCCGCCAAGTCTGTCTTCCTGGCGCGGGCAGCTGCCGTTACGGGAAGCAAGCCAAAGCCCTTCGTATAGCGGTTCCCCCTATATGAATATATCGCTTCCGAAAACTCAGGTGTATTCGGA
>CAZMTY010000001.1:0-102045 GCA_964569595.1 uncultured Muribaculaceae bacterium | reverse complement strand
AAACAGCAAAACCTTGACGCCGGGCCTCCGTCAGCACCTCGCCGACCATGGATGTCACCCAGTCGTGTGCCTCGTCATTACCCGGCCAGTATGCAAAGCCTCCGGTTGAAATTTGCCGTGACTCGATAGTTTTCAACAATGCCGGCAACGCCTTCACGGCCCGCTTCTGCTCCTCTGCGCTCAGGAATTTTCTGGCGTAAAGCATATACATTGCACGGGCGGCCAATTGCTCGGTACAATAATGCCGGTAACTCTCCACAAATGAGAATGCTCCCTCAAAATCTATCACCGGCATTGTCGCTGCCGTCAGTCTGGCTGTGCCATTACTGAAATCCGCACAATCAAAGCGGTACTTCTTGCCGCTTCCGAGGGATAAAGAGCTCGATTCCACAATATCCGGCAATGGAGCACAAACATCAATATAAATGGTTTCAGTCGCTTTCTGACCACCTCCCGTTGCCGTAATTGTCACTTTTGCCTGACCGCTGTTCAGCTCATCGCAGGACAAATTGAAGTTGACAAGTTTTTCGGAAGCCTGTGTAAAAGAAATATGTTTTGTGCTTTCCCCGATAATTGACAACGGACCTTCTACGTTTACACTGACCCTGACATCTTTCACCCCGTCCTCCATTGCAAAGAGATTGACGGGCATATCAATTTTGTCACCACAGGCCAGCTGGCGCGGCATAGTGGCAAGCAACATCAGCGGGGAGCGCACGGTGACTGTCTTGTCGGCACTGCCATACGCCCCGTCTTTGGCAGCCACAAGCATCACCCGGACAGAACCGACATACATCGGGAGTGTGATTTTATGCGTGTTCGTCCCTTTGTCCAGAGTGAAAGGCCCAAGGTACTTTACTACAGGGTTGAAGCGTTTCTCCTTGCCGGCAGCACGGCGCAGCGCCTCATCACCTCCAATGCTCAGGATTGAAGAGAATTTACCCGCATAGGCACCTATCACTTCCTCATACATATCCCAGGTCTTTACGCCCAGGGCTTCGCGTCGGTTCATGGCCGACCAAGGTTGCGGTGTCTTGAATGCCGTAATATCGAGCAGACCTTCATCCACGATAGCCAGCGTATAACTCATCGCCTTGCCGTCCTGTTCCCGCACCTTGATTGTAAATTCCTGCTGTGGAAGAATCTCGTCAGGCAGGTCAATCACAGGATGCAGGATAGTCCGACGGTCTATGACTTCTGCTCCCTCGATACCGTACATGCGTATAGGAAGGTCATTTGCCGTCTGTGCATGAGCTTGCAACAGCGACGCGTTTACATAGAAGTTCGGCGCCATATCCTTAGTCACCAAAATGCGATGCGCGGTTTCTTTTTCCGGGGACAAGCGGACCCATTGGCGCGAGATTACTTTGGAACCATTCTCTATTGAGAGCAGCACACGGGCTCCTGCCGACTTGGGCAAATAGACAGTCGCGTATTCGCCGACTTCATAATTTTGCTTGTCGAGCGAGAATGAGAGCATAGTTGCCGCTGTAGGATCACTCTTGCCCGAATGCCCCCTCCAATCCGGCCAATCAATATAAATCACGCCTCCCGTTGCATGTTTGCTTACAGTATCCTCCACATAAACCAGATACTTGCCCCATGACGGATAATCCACACGGAACGAGAACCCGCCTTTGCCCTGTTTGGTCGACAGCTTGCCCGATGCAACAACTTCTGCCGTTGTACTCTGTACGTATTTATTCAACTCATCCGCAGAGCCTTCCCACCACCAACTCCAATTCAAACGGTATATCTTGTATGTAAGCTCACGCTCAACGGGTTTTCCGGAAGCGTCAAGCGTTACAAGCGGAAAATGCAGGTCGCAATCTGTTTCAAACTCCTTATCTTGAAGATTTACCCCGACATAACTGACATAGGGAGAATAGCGTACGGAACGGGAAGTCAGGCTCACATCACCTCCGGCTTCCGCTACTTGTGCAATCAGATTTGCCTGCATCATTCCCGATGCCTGTTCCGTAACGGGCAAAGTACAGTTACGGGAATATACACCCGACGAGTCAAGCTTGCAGGAGAACACTTCGTGTTTTGAATTCGAAGAGGGGTACAGCGGATTTCTGAACAGATATTCATCATATCCTTCAAAAGGCTGCGGATTGTCGTACAGGGACATCTCCACGGTTGCATTCAGCCCGGCAGCCACCGGCCCGGTCAGCCAATGAGCCTCAATGCCAATCTTTGAAGGCTTTCCGCTATGCAACACCTCGGGAGAAGAGATATTTATCTTCAAACGATTCGGCTTGATAGTCTCGACCCTTACTGCGTGGCGGAAAGTCTGGCCGCCGACCTTGAAACGGGCATCCCAACTTCCGGTAGGAGCATCTTCGGCAGTGCCGGTACGGAAAGCATAGATGCCGTCCACACTCTTTGTGAGCGTCTGCCGGTCGTAGAGCTGCCCCTGTGGCGTGTAAAGTTCCATAGTAACCGGGTGGTTCTTTGGCAGGGCTCTCTGCTTGTCCTCAACCATAAGCGTCAAATATATATCATCTCCGGGACGCCATACGCCACGCTCGCCATACACAAAGCCTTTTATACCTTGAACAGTCTTCTTGCCTCCCACATTGAAACGGCTCGTCGGGAGTTCATGGCCGTTGTTAATCTTCAAATATGTTGTCGACACTCCGTCCGTTGCAGTAACGACAAAAGGGTTCCCGGCTACCTCGAAATCGGCAAAGCCCTGTTCATTTGTGTAAGCAGAGCCTATCTCGCGCAGTTGATAGTTATATGCAGTTACACGTATACCGCTCATGGCTCTCGCAGTCATTAGGTCCGCAACCGTACACCACAATTTGCTGTCATCCGCACGTTTTACTATCAGTCCTATGTTTGATGCTACAAGGTTGTATTCCGGCATACGTCTGGTCGTCATGTAGTAACTGTCCTTTGAAGGATCGTCGCTTTCACTCCAATTGAAATCATTCCAATTATAATCTGCCGCCGGACGGTTAATGTAAGCATATTGCTTGTCCCACTCATCTCTGTCAGCAGTTGTAACACCGGAAATCATATCAATATCTCCAATTTCCACCTTATCATAGAGTGAATAGGCCTTGCGGAACGAGAGCCTTATATTGTAAATGGCACCACGCTCCTGACGGAAAAGGTTTTTCAAGTCTATTGAAAAGTTCTGCCACTGGTGGAGATTGAGGGTCTTGTCTTTATCCAGGCGAACTGTCTGCCTGTAAATGAGTCTTCCAAATCTTCTCAAACCGGAAGTCCCGTCTATTTCATTTCCCTGCAAAAAGGACATCACATTGTCGGAATAGATTTTTACCACCTCGACATCCACTGCCGCCAAATTCACCGCGCGAAACGGCAATGTCAGTTTATTCCCGTCGGGAAGGATTGTACCGCTTATCGGTATCTCGATTGCCGGAGCGACAGGCTTCTGCTCGAAATGATGTTCAAGCTCGGCTTCCAAGGTTCTGCCGTCATTCGCCCTGATGAGTTCTGACACTCTCAATACAATATCAACAAGCCCGTTTGCAGGATAATAAACCTTAACATTCGCGCCTCTGCGCTCGATACGTATTATATCCAGCCCGTCAATCGTGATAAGACCGTCCAATTCCTGTCCGGCTGAAAGAGGTTCCGAAAATTCCAGGTCAATGTAAGCTTGTGCCGCATCAATTTGTTGCGCAGAAAGCAACTTGAACTTCGACAAGCCCGGGACGACAGCCGTTCCTTTTGAAGCAGAAAACTCTCCACGTGGATTGTATTTGATGTTCACCTCATAATCTTCTTCCTTGCGACTGATATTTGATATTGTAAAACTGTGGCACAGTTCATCATCAGTGGTCTTTATAGTTGATTTTGCTCCGGCAATGCCACAATCAAGGGTTGAGGCATCACTTGATTGTTCACTGGGAACCGAACTGAAAAACATCTTGCCGGTGATAATCACTTGCTCTATATTATCAGGGTCAATGCTTACACGAAGGTCTGCCAGACGGGACGTCCGTTTCTCGACGACAAAGTCAAATGAAAAATCCTTTAAGGAATCGATATCCGCCAAATATGACATCCGCACACGGCAATTGTACTGTTTGCCTTGCTTCAAGGCACCCTTTTCGGGAACGAAGTCAATAAATCTTCCTCCGTCAACATAATGTGCCTTTCCTTTGATTGAGGGAGTAAATTTAAAGGCCTTTTCAAGGGGGCGGGAAGTGTCGATACGGGCAAGCAGAGTATCCGTTGCCTCAATGCGGACAGTTGCATCCATGTCTATATGCTCCGGGGAACAGGCAGCCACCCATTTCACTGCCTCATCAATGCTCATAGTTTCAGAAGGGCCACACGCAGTAAGGCTTAAAACAGCCAAAAGTACAATCCGGAATTCCGACTTCATTTGATACTTGTTTGATTCGTTCAAGTACGAATTTCAATAAACAAAATCGTACAGCCAAGCGTTTAAATCTCAACTGTACGAAATCATTTTCCGGATGTATGAAATGCTGTTTACTGTCGGAATTTATACTTTCTCCACACTATATAGCTTGTATTTTCGGGCATCCTCCGATGCTCGTCTTTCCCGAATTCGTGTTTTGCACCTGTTTCATCAAGCGCCCAGCCATAAGCCGTCGAGCCGACAAGATATACAGCCTGATCAACTCCCAAATCCGCCAGTGCCTGCGCGAAATCGTGAAATGACTCCGTCGTGCCTGTCTCAACCATGAAGATTTCAGCTTGACGGTCACAAATTGCCCTGCGGATTGACTTGCCTTTGGGTTCATTGTCGATAACCTCGCCATTGCTTACCAAAGGATACTGACGGAAAAAGTAGCCGCCTTCTTCGGTCGCCTTTTCAAACAGCGGAGAGTTGTCGGCAACCCCAATCGTCACTTCACCGTTAATTGACGCACAAAATCCCTTTTTTGAAAGGCCCCAGGCGAGTGGTTCTCCCTTGAGGACAAAGGCTCCGACAATTCCCCCGTTATCTGCACGTACATCCGCCGCTTGCGCCGCGTATACCACGCTTTTATCCTCCCTGTCCATTGTGCCGACGTGCAATGTAAGTTCGGCATTGTGAGGTATATAAATCCTGAGCGGGATGTCATTGACAAGCGTATCCCTGATTTCAGTATAGCCCGGTGTCATGGGATCCACCTGCCGCCCGATCCACCCGTATCGGGTCGGCACGGTTTCCCGGACCGGCTCAAACAATGCAGGCTCGGGAATTTCGGTTACTTCTTCCTTTTGCTTTGAAACAAAGAATATTACAACAGCTGTTATCGCTATGCTTAAAACTGCAATTATGATAATACGCAGCAAAGGTTTCTTATTTCCTCCTTCTCCGCCGATAATGCGAATTTGGTCATCCCGGATTTCCTTAAGCTCTTTCATAACTTACTTTACCTCCTTTTCCAATAGCTCCTTCAACTGCTTTAATGCCTCTTTCGAGGCGGTAACAGTATGGTTAAACGATACCACGTCTGATAAAATCAAGGTCTGTTTGGTGACGTTGATGTAGTAGATGTAGGAACGGTTAATGATCAGCCTTTTCCCTATACGAATGAAGAGGTTTCCTTCGTTGCCAAGTTGGGTCGAAATCATTTTTTCAATCTGACCCAACTGGTAAGAAAGCAGACGCACCTCATTATTGGTCTGTACAAGCGTGGAATAGTTGCCATCCGAAGCGATGTAAACTATTCTGTCAGGTGCTATACGAACCAGATCAATTGAGGTTGATATGACCAGTTGTTTTTTCATTTGACTGCCTATTCCGGGCAAATGTATACAGTTTTAAGCGCAAAGCAAAAAAGGCCACCTTTTCAGGCAGCCTTCTATTGGAGCGGAAAACGGGGCTCGAACCCGCGACCTCAACCTTGGCAAGGTTGCGCTCTACCAACTGAGCTATTTCCGCGTTGGGACTGCAAATATACTTACAAAATCCGATTCCGCAAATTTTTCGGTCATAAACCTGCGAAATCTTCACTCGCAGCTCTGCGTCCCCGATTGTGCCCCGGGTTACCCGGACCCGATGCTACCGTGAAGCGGCGTCCTGTTCCACGTACTCGTAGCCGAAATAATTGCCCTTCCTCGCGTAGGGAATGCCGGACTTCATCCACACCGGCTCCGGAGCACCCATAAGATAGTAGTCAAAGAACTGCTGCATCCTTATGGAAAGGTCCCTGGTATTGCGTCTCTCCACGAGATTGTGCTGCTCGTTATTGTACTGAAGCAGCCACACCGGTTTGCCGAGCCGCCTGAGCGACATGAACAGCTCTATGCCTTGATACCAGGGAACGGCTCCGTCGGCGTCATTATGCATTATCAGCACCGGAGTATTGACCTTGTCGGCAAAGAACACCGGAGAATTCTCGATATAGAGCTCAAGTGCGCCCTCCTCCCAGAGATTCTTGCCTATGCGGCTCTGTCCGAATTCGTACTGGGTAATGCGGCTGTTGCCCGACTCCCAGCGTATTCCGCCGTATGCACTCGTCATATTGCCGACCGGGGCCCCCGCTCCCGCAGCCGCGAACATATCGGTACGGGTCACGAGATAGGCAGTCTGGTAACCTCCCCAACTCTGTCCCTGAAGGGCCATGCGCTCCCTGTCTATAAAGCTGAAACTCTCACACATCGCTTCCACTCCCGAACAGATGCAGTTGTATGCCGATTCGCCGGGATGGCCGGCCTCATACACTATGTCCGGAACGAACACCACATATCCCCGGCTTACGTAGAAGGGGATATTGATAATGGACCTGCTCGGTGCGGGACTGTGATAATTGTAAAGCCCGTCGGAACTTCTCGAATAGAAATAGACGAGCATGGGATATTTCCCGGACGGATCAAGATTTTCGGGAGTATAGAGCAGACCCTTCAGCGGAGTGCCGTCGTAGGCATTCCAGGTCACGAGCTGCACGTCGCCCCAGAGATAGTCGTCCTGCTGCGGGTTAATCTCGCTGAGCCTGGTATCGCTCACCCCGAAATCCTCGCTGACATACACGTCCATGGGGTTACGGAAATTACCTTTCAGGTACACCAAGGTATTGGAATTCTCCGCCTTGCTGGCGCTGTTGTACTTGTATTCTGCTGTGAAGCCTGAGGGAGCCCCGGCCCTGGAGGTGCCGGCGAGGGCAAAACCGCTACGCATATCCTCCTCTCCGAACGCATCCAGATACAAGGTGCCGTCCGCAATGCCGGCGCGGCTGGAATACAGATAGGGATTGCTCACATAGTTGATGCTGCTTATGCTGTAGTTTATCAAGTTCTCCCGTCCGTGGCCCGCGGTGAGATTGACGGCGGTCTTGCCGTCGAGAGAGAATTTCCACACATCGTAGCGGTCGTTGAGGTAGACATACTTGCCGTCCTCGCTCCAGTCGGGATAGCCGACGGGGAGGTAACCCGTGGGCATGTCGTTTATCTCATCGTAGAACGGGTATCCTGTCCGGCCCGTGAGGTTCACGAAATCGCCGCCCTCCAAGACGTTCTTGCTGTAATAGTTGCCGTCTTCCGGGTTGAACCACAGCAGATACGCCCCGTCCGGACTTACCCTGACATTCCCGGTCAGGCCCTCCACTATCGGAGTGCGGCTGCCGTCGTTGAGGTCTATGATCGAGTAGTCACCGGTCATATTGACGTTCCACAGGTCCTCAAGGGCATATTTGTCGGTATTGTTCGATATGGCGAAGTCCGCATCGGCCCCTCCGGGAAGGGTGATATAGTCATTGGGATTCAGCGACAGGGGAAGCAGGCGCCCGGGTCTGTCTATATCCACAACGGCGGTCAGGGACTCGGTATAAGGCAATATTGTGGCCTTGCTCATGGGAGGCAGTTCGACACTGTTCCACACCCATATATCCAATCCCGCCGCCTCGAAATCAACCACGGTCGTGTCCTTGGGCGGCACGTGCCTGTAGAGTTCCATGACTATACGCCCGGAACTGTTGGAAAATTCGGGTTCCGATTCCTCCGTGATTATCCAGCCCTCGGGAAGGCCCTCGGCATCCGCAGCCACGAGCTCCTCCACGGAAATTGTCCTGCCATCCCTCTTTACCTCAGTCTCCGTGGCCACGTAGATTGAATATGCGGGAGTGCCGTCCTTCTCCTCATCCTGGTCCGTAGCCATGAACAGCAGCCTGTCATCCCCGTCATTGAAGACGAAACCGCAATAGTCTTCCTTGCCCTCGGAAAGTTCCGCGCTCAAGCCCGCAGGGAAGTCGTAGAACTTCACGGCCTTGGTAAGGGTGGTGTCGGAGTCGGGCTTCTCCACCACGGCAGCGAGCTTCTCGCCCGACTTGGACACGTAGTAGGAGCAGACATCGCGCAGGGTGTCGGCCGTCCCAGTGGCCGTGTTAACCACGAGTAGCTTGAAGCCGTCTCCTTCGGGAAGTCTGGACTTTGTCCCGGAACTGTCCTTCTTCTGATCTTTGGCCTTGTCGGCGTAAGTCTCCACGAAAATGTACGGGGCCGACGAATAGCCCGTCTTGAAGGATTTGGCAGGTCCGAGATTGGTTACTTCGAAGGTCTTGAGGTCGATGTAGGCCACGCTGTCCCGGGGCATCTCATCGGATTTCTTCTTGTCTATCTTCGCCTGACGGGTTTCGGCGAAAGGTGCCTTGACGGTGAAGGCGGCGAACCCGGCATCTTTCGGCAGTCTCACTCCGTTTGCCCTGTCTATGCCGGTTTCCTGGCCGGTGGAAAGTCTGTGGAACACCAAACGACCGTCGCCCTCCTGGGGACTGACGAGGTAGACCACAACATCACCGTCGCCCGATATTGCAAGGGTCCTTACGGATTCCCATGAATCATACACGTCGTGGTCAAGCGGCTTCTTCTGTGCCGACACCTCAAACACACAAATCAATGTCGCCACCGCAAGCAACATCGACTTAAATAAAGTATTTCTCATGACTACAAGATTTCCACGAAATTAGGAAAAGTCGCAGTCACATCCAAACGGCTCAAAAGTCCCGGAAGGACCGCGGCCGGACTATTCGTGAGCTTCGAAACGCTTGTGTGCGAGTTCTTCGTAGACGGTGCCAGGCCTTCCGTAATTCGCGTAAGGATATATCGAAATCCCGCCGCGCGGCGTGAAGTAACCCGTGACCTCGATGTATTTGGGGTCCATGAGTTTCACGAGGTCCTTCATGATAGTGTTCACGCAGTCCTCATGGAAGTCGCCGTAGTTGCGGAAGCTGAAAAGGTAGAGTTTCAGACTCTTGCTCTCCACCATCTTTATATCCGGGATATAGCTTATGCGTATCTCCGCGAAGTCCGGCTGGCCCGTGATAGGACAGAGCGAGGTGAATTCCGGGCAGTTGAACCTGACCCAATAGTCGTTGCCGGGATGCCTGTTCGTGAAGGTTTCGAGGACCTCCGGAGCATAGCTGTCGCTGTATTCGGTCTTGCGGCCCAAAGCCGACAGACCTTCCTGTTCTCTATTGCTCATTGCTCTATATGTCTGATAGTTTGAAAGGATTGTACGAAATATTCTCGTCGTAGGTATCGGTCGCCTCCGCGGCCTTTAGTTTCTTGACGAACCACGAGGTGAAGGGCAGAATGACTATCTCGTAGAGGGTCTTCACCACGACCTGGGTCGCCACCATTCCCAATATCAGGGACGGGGATTTGACTATACCCCAGAAAACGATGGGGAAGAAGATGCAGGAGTCCACGAGTTCTCCGCATACCGATGACACGACGGCCCTGACTCCGAAGCCCCTGCCCTTGGACAGGACCTTCATCCGACTCATTATCAATGAATTTACCGTGGAGCCGCAGATAAAGGCGAGCAGTGAGGCTATGGTCGTCCTGGGCACCATCCCGAACAGCGAGTTGAAACTCTCGGCAATGAGCTTCGACCCGTCGTCTATAGGTTCGGGCAGCCGGCACACGAGATCCGACATCAGCGCCGTGAAGCCACTAAGCGCAAAGGCGAGCCAGATGACCAACCTGGCCTTGCGGTAGCCGTAGACCTCTGTAAGACAATCGTTGAGTACATACGAAATCGGAAAGAGCAAGACCGCCCCCGAAAGCTGGAGGTGCAGGTTGCCCACCTGCCATACTCTTGGTACAAAGAAATTTGAGGTGATAAGGCAGACTGCGAATACGACTGCCATCACCAGGAATCTGGTGCTGAATTTTGACATTTTCTTGTTTTTAACGTGGTTTCAAGAACACAGGGCCCGCCGCGTCAATCCGACGGGACCCTCCTAATATTAATTTAACGTCTGTCAGACGAATCTGTCCCGCTATACTTCCGGCGCGGCTTCGAATTCCTTCAGGAAGCGCAGGTCGTTTTCGAAATAATGGCGCAGGTCGTTGACCCTCCACTTGAGCATGGCTATTCTCTCAAGGCCCATTCCGAAAGCGAATCCGCTGTATTTATCAGGGTCGATTCCACTGGCAATCAGAACATTGGGGTCTACCATACCGCAGCCGAGAATCTCGAGCCAGCCGGTTCCCTTGCAGACATTGCAGCCCTTTCCGTGGCAGATATTGCAACTCACGTCCACCTCGGCCGAAGGTTCGGTAAAGGGGAAGAACGACGGGCGCATACGTATCTCGGTATCAGGGCCGAACATCTCGCGGGCGAACAGGAGTACGGACTGCTTGAGGTCGGCGAAGCTCACGTTCTCATCGATATACAGACCCTCTATCTGGTGGAAAATGCAGTGTGCGCGGGCGCTGATTGCCTCGTTGCGGAACACGCGTCCGGGGCAGATTACCCTTATGGGGACATTCATCCTCTCCATGGTACGCACCTGCACGCTTGAAGTGTGGGTGCGGAGCAACAGGGGGTTGGGATGGCCCGTAGAAACGAAAAAGGTATCCTGCATATCCCTCGCAGGGTGGTTGGGCGGGAAATTCAGCGCTCCGAACACGTGGTAATCGTCCTCTATTTCGGGGCCTTCGGACACGTCGTAACCGAATTTCCTGAAAATTTCCACTATCTCCTGACGCACTATGGACACGGGGTGGCGCGAGCCCAGCCCCATGCAGTCTCCCGGCATCGTGAGGTCCTTGAGGCTCTCTCCGGACTTCTCATCGCCGCCGACCGAAGCCTTCAGGCTCTCTATCTTCTCCTGTGCCGCCTTCTTCAGTTCGTTCAGCGCACTGCCGAACTCCTTTTTCATATCCTTGCTGACTGTCCTGAACTCATCGAAGAGGGCCGTCACCTGGCCTTTCTTGCCGAGGAAACGTATTCTGGCCTCTTCAACCTCTTTCTGTGAATTGCACTTGAGCGCGGACAGCTCCGACAGGACTTTTTCTATATCTTCCCTGTTCATACTCTCTGATTCTTGCTACTCTGTTCTTTTGGCTTCCCGTTTGTCGCGGTTCTTCTTTTCCTTACGGGCGCCGGATTTCTGGTATTTCTCCCACTGTTCCGGGGTGAAAATCTTGTAGAAGGACTGGTAAATCTGCTCCATCCACTTGTCCTGTACCCTCTGGTAAGCCTCCGTGTTGCTTACCTTTGCCGAACTTAGCCCGATAAACTCGTCGCGCATGGCCGTATAGTCATGTCTCAGAATGGAGTCCACATAGAACTCTTGCCAGTATTCGAGGTCAAGGAGATTTGAAAGTCTCTCCACTTGGGTGTCAATGGCCTGGAGGAACTGCTTGTCTTCCTCCTCACCACCGGCAGGCCCCTGGGCGAAAAGGCCGAGGGGGAAAAACAGCAAAAGAGTTATCCAGAAATATTTCATAAAATTATTATCTTACAGCCCGCAAAGTTAATAAATTCATATAAAATGAAAAAAATTCTGCCCCTGCTTATCTCCCTGGCTATTATAGCCGAATACCGCTCGGACGCATGTACCAACGTGATAATTACCCCCGGAGCCAGCATTGACGGCTCAAGCATGATTTCCTATGCCGCGGATTCCCACTGGCTTTACGGCGAACTCTACTTCTCCCCCGCCGGAAAATATCCCGCCGGAACCATGTTGGACATAATTGAATGGGACTCCCAACGCCCTCTCGGACAGATTGAACAGGTTCCCGTGACCTACCAGACGGTGGGAAACATGAACGTTCACCAGCTTCTCATCGCCGAGACCACATGGGGAGGCCGCGAGCTGTCCGACCCTGACGGAATAATGGACTATGGTTCACTCATCTACATTACACTGCAAAGAGCCAGAACCGCCCGCGAAGCCATAGACATAATCGTAGACCTCGCCAACCGTTACGGCTATCCCTCTTCCGGCGAGACCTTCTCCATCGCTGACCCCAACGAGGCGTGGGTTATGGACCTTACCGGCAAGGGACCCGACAACAAGGGCATAGTCTGGGTGGCCCGCAGGATACCTGACGGCTATATCTGCGCACACGCCAACCAGGCCCGCATCACCCGTTTCCCCCTCGACGACCCCGAGAACTGCATTTATGCCCCCGATGTGATTGACTTCGCCCGCGAGCAGGGCTGGTTCGAGGGAGAGGACAGCGAATTCAGCTTCCGCGACGCCTACAATCCCCTCGATTTCAGCGGAGCCCGTGCCTGCGACGCGCGTGCATGGAGCGCATACAACATACTCTGCGACGGCGTGTTCACCTACGAGGAGGACGGCAGGGAAGTTTCCCGCCCGGCCAACGACTGGCTCGACTACGCCATGGGTTACGATCTTGAGGGCGAGATGCCCCTCTTCGTGAAACCCTCACGCAAAATCAGCATGAAAGACGTGGCTGACGTGATGCGCGACCACTTCGAAGGCACCCCCATGGACATGACCACGGACATCGGCGCCGGCGGAAATGCCCTGCCCTACCGCTGGAGGCCCATGGACTTCGAGTGGGAGGGAAAGACCTACGTAAACGAAAGGGCCATCGCCACCCAGCAGACGGGATTCTGGTTTGTCGGACAGTCGAGGGGCAATCTTCCCGACGAGGTCGGAGCCCTGCTGTGGTTCGGTTGTGATGATGCGGCAACTTCATATCTTACACCTATTTACGTCAGCACTTCGGAAATACCCGAATGCGTACGCGTGGGCAATGGCGACCTCCTGCACTACAGCGCGACCTCGCTGTTCTGGATGTGCAACCGCGTGGCCAACGCCTGCTATAAGATGTACAACCACATGGCACCGGTGGCACGCAAGGCCGCGGATGAATTCGAACTCGACCAGATGAATCGCGGAGTTCCCCGGACCGATGCCGCCGCTGCGGAGTTGCTGGCTCAGGGCCGCAGGGATGAGGCACTTGCGCTGCTGACTGACTACACGGTAGACACGGCACAGAAGCAGTTCGAGAACTGGACCGAGCTTGAAATTCTCCTGCTCGTCAAATTCATCGACGGCAATGTCAAGGCGCAGGCCGAGGACGGAAGTTTCCTTCATTCGGAGTATTCCGAGGGTATACCCGAAGGACTCACCCAGCCCGGCTACACCGACAGGTGGAAGGCCGCCGTGGCCAGAGACCATGGCGAGGTGCTTGAGATGAAGTAATCAAACAATAAAATATGGGAAAACTACTGAAGATAGGAGCCTTGGCTGCGGCCGGCTCCGCACTTGCCGGATGTTCACAGAAGACGGAACCCGTACGCCCGAACGTGGTGTTCATCCTCGCCGATGACTTGGGCTGGGGTGACCTCAGCTGCTACGGGCAGACCCTGTTCGAGACGCCCAACATAGACGCGTTGGCCGAGGGCGGGATGCGTTTCACCCAAAGTTATTCGGGCACTACGGTCAGCGCCCCTTCCCGTTCCTGCCTGCTGACCGGAACGCACAGCGGCCACACGTACATACGCGGGAACCGGGGCATCCCGCCCGAGGGACAATTCCCCCTGCCAGAGGATGCGCCCAATATTTTCCGCGATTTCAACGATGCGGGCTATGCCACGGGCGCCTTCGGGAAATGGGGTCTCGGGCCTGTGGGCTCTACCGGCGACCCGAACAGCCAGGGAGTCGACCGCTTCTACGGCTACAACTGCCAGACCCTCGCGCACAGCTACTATCCCGACCACCTCTGGGACAACGGCACCAAGGTGATACTCGATGACAATGTAGACGAGATTCCTTACGGGGAAGGCAGTTATTCCGCCGATATTATCCACGGCGAGGCCCTGAGGTTTATGGAGGAGTCGGTCAGGGACGGCAAGCCCTTCTTCCTGTGGTATCCCACCACGATTCCCCACGCCGAACTCATTGTCCCGCAGGACAGCATCATTGACAGGTTCAGGGGCAGGTTCCCCGAGACTCCCTACAAGGGAGAGGACCTCGGTTCCCCCCGTTTCAGGACAGGCGGCTACTGCTCGCAGGAATATCCCCGCGCGACCTTTGCCGCCATGGTGACCCGACTGGACCTGTATGTGGGGCAGATTGTGGAGAAGCTCAAGGAACTCGGGGTTTACGAGAACACCCTGATTATCTTCACGAGCGACAACGGCCCTCACCAGGAAGGCGGTGCCGACCCCGACTTCTTCGACAGCAACGGGCCATGGAGGGGCTACAAGCGCGACCTCTATGAAGGCGGAATACGTGTCCCTATGATAGTGCATTGGCCGGACCATGTGGCCGGGGGCGTTACCACGGACTTTATGTGCAGTTTCTGGGATATGATGCCCACTTTCCGCACCATGCTCGACCCTGAAGCAACTGTCGGGGAGCTTGACGGAGTAAGCCTGCTTCCCCTGCTCGAGGGGCGCGAAGGCCAGATTGAGCACGAATTCCTGTACTTCGAATTTGCCGAGAGGATGAGCCAGGCCGCAAGGAAGGGCCCGTGGAAGCTTATCCGCCTCGACATTGAAGGTCCCGACGACCGCTACGAGCTGTACAACATAGATGAGGACCCTTCGGAAACGGAGGACCTGGCCTCGCTCTATCCCGACAAGGTAGAGGAACTCAAGGAGATAATGGCAAGGGAACACGTGCCGAACAGCAATTTCCCTCTGTTCGATGGCGAATAGCACGAAAAATCTTTTTACTCTCGGGGACGCGGCCAAAAGACTGGGTCCCCGAATATTTACGACTATGGTCAAGCCGGGCGGCTCGGCCTGCAATCTTGCGTGTCGCTACTGTTACTACCTCGACAAGGCGGGGCTCTACGGCAACCGGGAGCCGGTAATGGACATGGAGCTGCTCGAACTCTACCTGCGGCAGTACTTTGAAGCCTGCGAGAGCGAGGTACTGGAGTTCTGCTGGCACGGCGGGGAGCCGCTGCTGTTGGGTCTGGATTATTTCCGCAAGGCCATGCGGCTCCAGCGCAAATACGCCCGGGGCCGACAGGTCCACAACTCTATCCAGACCAACGGCATATTGCTGAATGACAGCTGGTGTACGTTCTTCGTGGAGAACAATTTCCTTGTGGGACTTTCGATTGACGGTCCCCGGGACCTGCATGATGCCCACAGGCTCAACAGGGGGGCACGGCCGACTTTCAACAGGGTCTTCGCCGCCGCGCAAATGATGAGGCGGAGGCACGTGGAGTTCAACACCTTGAGCGTGGTGACAACGCTCAGTGAGGGCAGGGGCGGCGAAATCTACCGTTTCCTCAGAGACAGGGTCGGGAGCCGCTTCATGCAGTTCCTGCCGGCCGAGGACTGGCTGCCGGACGGCTCCCTTGCCCCGTGGTCGGTCTCGTCCGCGGGTTACGGCCGCTTTCTCTGCGATATTTTCGACGAATGGGTACACCGTGACGTAGGGCAGTACTATGTGCAGATTTTCGATACGGTTCTTTCGCTTCTCTGCGGCCTGCCCTCGGGAATATGTACCATGGCAGAGACCTGCGGTGAGAGTCTGGCGGTGGAGCATAACGGCGATGTCTATCCCTGTGACCATTTCGTGGCCCCGGAATACCTGCTGGGGAATATACGCCGGAACTCTCTTGCGGAACTTTTCGACGGAGAGGACAGGCTGCGCTTTGCCCTGTCCAAGAGGAACGGGCTGAGTGCCGAATGTCTGAAATGTGAATATTATACCCTTTGCCATGGGGGCTGCCCTGGCCACAGGACCGCAGACCGCAATGCTCTCTGTGACGGCCTCCGCATGTTTTTCCGCCACAGCGCCCCCGCAATGAAGCGTATGAAAGAACTGCTTCACCAGAATCGCGCTCCCGCCGAAATCATTTACGAGAATTTTTGAGTAATATTGCAGGCTTTTGAAACTTATAACGACCGTCCTGCCGCAATCCGACAGGACGCAACAACCATCAACATGAAAAAGTTATCACTTCTTATCATTCTCCTCTCGCTGCCGTTAATCGGCTGGGCACAGCCCGGCAGTCAGGAAATCAAAGCCACGGCAGGCGGAGCTTACGCCGTAAAGCATGAGACCTACACACCTTCATTCGAAAACGACGGAAGCACCGCCGAGGTACGCAATGTCATCCTGATGATTGGCGACGGCATGGGAGTGGGCGCGGTCAATGCAGCCATGTATATAAACGGCGGAACCCTCACCCTTACCAACCTCAAGACCTGCGGCTTCGTGCGCACACAGTCTGCCAACAGCTTCACGACTGATTCAGCCGCTTCCGGAACCGCCTACGCCACCGGAGTAAAGACGAACAATGGTTTTCTGGGCATAAGTCCCCAACTTGACACCCTCGCCAACCTGCCCGAAAAGCTCACGCCCCTCGGATATGCCTGCGGAGTGATTTCTACCGACGACCTCAACGGAGGCACGCCTGCATCTTTCTTCGCCCACCAGCGGGCCCGTGGCGCAAGCGAGGCGATTTGGGAAGACCTTGCCACCTGCAGCCTCGTCTTCGCTTCTGCCGGCACCCGCTCAGTCTACGAGAGCCTTCCCCTAAAGACCCAAGACTCAATCGCCAAGGAGTTCAAAGTGGTCTATTCGCCTGACGCAGAGGGAATAGCAGAGAGCGGAAAGTTGATTTACCTGCCGGAGAGCGTCCAGTACGCCGAGCGGGGGAATTATCTCGCGGAAACGACGGAAATGGCCATACAATATCTCTCCGAGCGCAGCGACAAGGGATTTTTCCTCATGGTTGAGGGCGCGAGAATAGACAAGGAATCCCACGAAAACGATTTCCAGGGCATGGTGAACGAGATGATCGATTTCGACAAGGCGGTCGAGGCTGCCATACGCTTTGCCGAGCAGGACGGCCACACATTGGTAATCATCAGCGCAGACCATGAAACCGGCGCCGTCAGCCTTTCCTACAACACCGAGTTCCCCGACGGATACATAGCCGGAGTTTTCGGCGCCAAGGGACATACCCCAATCATGGTGCCCCTATTTGCTTACGGTCCCCATTCCCGCGATTTCAGCGGCACCCAGGAGAACAGCGACGTCAGCAACAAAATTTTCGGTCTCCTCGGCGGAGAATGAGCGCCGCGCCCTGCAAGACGCTTTTCCAAGTTTTTCAAGTTTTGACTTGTAGTTCTTGTAAAACAGATATTTTGTTGTAACTTTGTCATCCCCGTTTGGGAAACCAAGGAGGGAAGACTGGAGAGGTGGGTGAGTGGCTGAAACCACCGGTTTGCTAAACCGACGTACGGGTCATTCCGTACCACGAGTTCGAATCTCGTCCTCTCCGCATAATCAGCCCAGATCGGGCGAACAACCAAAAAGAGAGTGAATCGAAAACCGGTTCACTCTCTTTCGTTGTTCTTGCCGCCTTCTATCTGTTCCTCAGGACGGTCTGACCATCCACGCAGTCTACCTCTATGGAGCTATCCTTGCGTATCCTGCCCTCAAGTATTTCCTTCGCGAGCTGGTTCACGAGCTCCCTCTGTATCAAACGCTTGACCGGCCGTGCTCCGTATGCGGGGTCGTAACCGTTCTCCACCATGTCGTCCTCGAATGCCTTGGTGAAACCGAGTTCCACATTCTCGTCCTCGAGTTTCCTCCTGAGCAGACCCATCTGCATACGCACGATTTCCCTTATATCGTCCTTGGTAAGAGCATCAAAGCTGACAATCTCGTCGATACGGTTGAGGAATTCCGGGCGCATCCTCGTCCTCAACTCCTCGTCCCTGAGGTTGGAGGTCATAATCAGTATAGTATTCTTGAAATTGACAGCGCGTCCCTTGTTGTCCGTAAGTCTGCCGTCGTCAAGCACCTGGAGCAAAAGGTTGAACACGTCAGGATGGGCCTTCTCAATCTCGTCAAGCAGTATCACCGAATAGGGCTTGCGCCTTACCGCCTCGGTAAGCTGTCCTCCTTCATCGTAACCCACATATCCTGGAGGCGCACCTATGAGCCGGCTGACGGTGTGGCTCTCCTGATATTCGCTCATATCAATACGCGTCATCATGCTCTCATCGTTGAACAGGAATTCCGCGAGGGCTTTGGCAAGTTCCGTCTTGCCCACTCCGGTGGTTCCGAGGAAAAGAAACGAGCCTATGGGCCTGTTCTCATTGGAAAGCCCCGCCCTGTTCCTGCGCACTGCATCAGATACGGCGCTGATTGCCTTGTCCTGGCCTACTACCCTCTTGTGCAGCCCGCTCTCCATACGCAACAGCTTCTCCTTTTCGCTTTCAAGCATACGGTTTACGGGTATGCCGGTCCAACGGGCCACAATCTCCGCTATATCCTCGGGAGTAACCGACTCCGTCATTATAGGATCCTTAATCTCGGACTGCTTGCGGGAGAGCTCCTCGATGCGCTGTTTGGTCTGGGCCATTTTGCCGTAGCGCAATTCGGCCACCTTACCGTAATTGCCTTCGCGCTCGGCTATTTCAGCGTCCCTCTTGTAATCCTCCATGCTCTGCCTGAGCTTGTTGAGTTCAGTAACTATGCTCTTTTCCTCATCCCAGCGCCGGGTAAGGGCATCCCTCTCCTCCTTGGCCTTCTTGAGCTCCTCGTCGATTTTCTCCGACTTCAAGCTGACACCCTCGCGCTTAATGGCCTCACGCTCGATTTCCAGCTGGCGTATCTTGCTGTTCAGCCCGGCAATGGGTTCCGGAACGGAATTCATCTCCAAACGCAGTTTTGACGCGGCCTCATCCACGAGGTCTATGGCCTTGTCAGGCAGAAAACGGTTGGTGATATAACGGTGGCTTAGATTGACCGCCGCAATGAGGGCATCATCCTCGATGCTCACCTTGTGGTGGTTCTCGTATTTCTCCTTGAGGCCCCTGAGTATCGCTATTGACTGCGCCGGGGTCGGCTCGTCCACCATAACCTTCTGGAAACGGCGTTCGAGGGCCTTGTCCTGCTCGAAATATTTCTGGTACTCGTCGAGGGTAGTGGAACCTATGGTGCGCAGTTCCCCCCTTGCCAGGGCCGGCTTGAGGATATTGGAAGCGTCCATGGCCCCGGAAGACCTGCCCGCACCCACCAGCGTGTGTATCTCGTCTATGAACAGGATAATCTGCCCCTCGCTGTCGACCACCTCCTTGACCACGCCCTTGAGCCTTTCCTCGAATTCGCCCTGATATTTGGCGCCGGCAATCAGCGCACCCATGTCGAGGGAGAACACCTTGCGGTTCTTGAGGTTCTCGGGCACCTGTCCGTTGACTATTTTCTGTGCTATGCCTTCAGATATCGCCGTCTTGCCCACTCCGGGCTCACCGACGAGTATGGGATTGTTCTTGGTCCTCCTGCTGAGAATCTGGAGAACCCTCCTTATCTCTTCATCCCTGCCTATTACGGGATCAAGTTTTCCTTTCGCCGCAGACTCGTTGAGGTCTATGGCATACTTGCTTAGGTATTCGTATTTGCTGTTTTCCATAACAATTATCACCAGTCCTTTTTGTGGACCGGCGACAACTGTTCAAATCATATTCCACTGACAAAATGTCAGCACTTCAGGCTTTCAAACAGGCCTTATTCTGCGGAAAGTTCAATGGGAGTCTCCGTAGTGGGCGCTTCCTGCTGTATGGGTGCGGAAGGGAAGGCCGGCTGGGCGTTGGTCGCGGAATTCTCTATCATATCGGTAACATCCACGCCTGTGCCTACATTGCCGGAACGGAGGGTGAATGATGCGGCCACGGAAACCACTACGATAAATGACACAAGACCCCAGGTAATCTTCTCAAGAATATCAGCGGTCTGGCGCACGCCGAGGGTCTGGTTTCCCGCCACAAAATTGCTGGCCATACCCGCGCCCTTACCGCTCTGAAGCAGCACTACCATAATAAGAAGAATGGCTGCGAGAACGATTAAAACGGTCAGAATTATAAACAGAACGTTCATTTGTTATTGCTCTTTTTGTTTTATCTTTTCAATCAGGGATGCAAAGTAAACACTTTTTCCCGGATATCGCAAACTTAGATTATAATAAATCTCTATGGCCTTTTCCCTGTAATCCTGTTCAAGATAGATTCTTGCGAGAGTTTCGGTATATAATTCCTCGTTGCTTTCCTCACGGGGCGAGTAGTAGGCGGGGTCCACAGTACGTTCCTTG
Source organism: uncultured Muribaculaceae bacterium (assembly GCA_964569595.1). Lineage (GTDB taxonomy): Bacteria > Bacteroidota > Bacteroidia > Bacteroidales > UBA932 > Cryptobacteroides. The sequence goes on along the minus strand of CAZMTY010000001.1, from coordinate 81,768 downwards.
AATTTCGAGAGCGCCGCATCATCGGGTTCGCGTACCTGTTCGTACTGTTCCGGCGAGAAATAGTCGCCTCCCGGGACGTAAGGTCTTCTTCTTGAGGAGTTTTTAGAGGTCCCTTTCAGATAGGATCCTATAAGTTTCCGGGCTTCCGCATCGGAACAGTCCGGCCTCTTGCCCGAATGCACGAGTTCAAAGAGCAGCTCCCGCGAGGCTATGTACATCGCCGTCCGGGAAATCTGGCTGTCGGAGAGCGCCCCGAGCGAAGCCATTCTGCGGCAGAGTTCCATTCTCGCGCCGCTATACCACGGATATATATCCACCACGCCGGCAAGCTCCTCCAAAGAGAGCTTGCTTATGTCCATAAAGTTTACCATTGCGCTACCGTTGCGTTGAAGATGTCCTCCACTATGGTGTCTATGATTTCGTCGACGAGGGTATCCTGCACGGAATCAAGCGACAGCGTGGAGTCGTAGTCAGAGTAGGCCGAGAAAGTCTTGTTAGAGAAATCGTCCTCGGGATACTTCCTGTTGGTGAAACTGACTCTGACCGTAACGGTGAGCCTGTTCTGCGCCGCCGAATCGTTGGCCGTCACGGAAGAAGCCGACACGTTGTAGCCCGTCACCTCTCCGACGATTTCGAGGTCGCCGTCCATATCGACCTGCTCGAGGCTGGTCATCTGCCTGAACCTCTGGCGCACTGCCTCGGTCAGGTCATTGCTCAGGCTCGGGTTCACCGTCAGGGCCCTGTACTCGAAATAGTTGATGGTGATGGTCCTCACGTCAGGCTGGATGGAGGTTCCGCTGAACGTGTATATGCCGCAGGACGACACCGTCATGAGTATGGCGGCCACTCCCGCGCACAGGGACAGGATTCTTGTTATCGTACTTTTCATTTCTTCAGATTCTTTACTTCGGCTTTTCTGCGGTATATTGTCCTTTCCGATATTCCAAGTTCGGCGGCGGCGGCCTTGATGTTACCGTCATGCTTCTCGAGGCACTTCAATATAAGGTCATCGTTATGTTTGCGCAGGGACGTGGGCTCCGGCTCGGCTTCAATTTCCTCGTTAACGTCGTCATCGTGTACATGCGGCTGTACGGAGGGCCCCACCTGGGGCTGGATTTGCACTTGCGGAGTCCATGGAACCGGGACGGAACTTTCTCCCTGCCCCAACATCCTTGACCCGCCGTTCTCCGAAGCCACTGCGCGGTAGTCCTTGGACATTACAATGCCGCGGAGTTCATCCACCTCCTGTTTGAGCCCGTACAGAGCCCTTACAATACGCTGGATGTCATCATCGGAGAGTTTGGCCGCGTTAGTGTTTGCGGCAACCATGGCTCCCGTCTCTTCGGGAAGATAGCCCCTGAGGGTAATGGAGCCTATCTCTATCCTCTCCGACCCCTGGACCAGCGGATGCGACTCGAGCGCGGTCACGGTTTCCGCTATGTTCTTGAGCTGCCTTATATTGCCCGGCCACCTGTAGGAAGTCAGCAGGTTTATGGCATTGTGGTCGAGGGTCACCTTCGTCAGTCCGTATTTCTCTGCGAAATCCGAGGAGAACTTGCGGAAGAGCAGGTAAATGTCGTCCTTGTTCCTTTCCCGCAACGCGGGCATCATTATCTGTATGCCGGTGAGCCTGTAATACAGGTCCTCGCGGAATTTTCCAGTGGCCACGGCGTACGCCAGATTCACGTTGGTCGCCGCTATCACCCGCACGTCCGTCTTCTCGACTTTCGATGAACCTACCCTTATATATTCTCCGTCCTGAAGCACCCGCAACAGCAGGGCCTGGGTCTCTTTCGGCAGTTCCCCTATCTCGTCGAGAAACAGGGTGCCGCCGTTGGCTTCTTCAAAATATCCCTTACGCTCCCCTATAGCCCCGGTAAAGGCCCCTTTCTCGTGTCCGAAAAGTTCGGCATTTATGGTTCCTTCCGGAATTGCACCGCAGTTTACGGCAAGAAATTTGCCGGTACGACGCCTGCTGCTTTGGTGAATAATACGAGGTATGTTCTCTTTTCCTACGCCGCTTTCCCCCGTAATCAGCACGGTCAAATCGGTGGGCGCGACAGCGACCGCCGTCTCTATCGCCCGGTTCAGACCGGTGTCGTTACCGACTATATCAAATTTATTTTTCAGTTTCTGCAGTTCTTGTGCATCCATGTAAACAAAGTTAACTAAATTTCTTTATTTTTGCTTCCGGACCAAAATATCAAGACATTGTTTTACTAATAGTGAGCATATGAAAAAAATTCTGAATCTTTTGGCGGTTTGTGCAATAGCCGTCTTGTCTGTATCCTGCGCAAAGTCCAGGACCGAACAGATGAAACTTGCGGAGAACGTTGATGTCTCCTGTACTCCCGAGGTGCTTACGCTCGTAGGCAACAAGGTTGACGCTGAGGTTACGGTTACCTTCCCGGCCAAGTATTTCTACACCAAGGCTCTCCTCAAGGTTACCCCCGTGCTGGTTTATGAGGGCGGCGAGGTGGCTGCCCAGACTTTCACCTATCAGGGAGAGAAGGTTAAGGACAACTATCCCGTTGTTTCATATTCCGGCGGTTCAGTGACCATGAAGGTAAGCTACGAGTATGTTCCCGGAATGGAGAAGTGCTATCTGGAACTGCGCAGCGTGGCTTCCTACAAGACCACCGAGGTTGAAGTTCCCGCCATGAAGGCTGCTGACGGACTCAACGTTACCCAGATGCTCGCCGGCAAGCGTGGCGTATACAGCTTCAAGGCAGACGCATACCAGGATGTTATCCGCGAGAGCACCGAAGGACAGGTAATGTATGACTACAATTCAGCCGTAGTGAAGAACAGCGAGCTGAGGTCAGCATCCGTTCAGTCTCTCCAGGAGTCACTTGCCGAAATCGCCGAGAATCCCCGCTACACCGTTGCCGGAACCAGAATCGTTTCCTACGCATCTCCCGAGGGAGGCCAGGAGTACAATGCCAAGCTTTCCGACAGGCGTGCAGCTTCTGCCGAGAAGGTATGGGACAAGGTTACCAACGGAATGGAAGCCAATGAAATCCAGGTACAGAGCGTAGGTCAGGACTGGGAAGGTTTCCAGGAGGCCGTAAGCAACTCTGACCTCGAGGACAAGGAACTGATTCTCCGTGTGCTCTCAATGTACAGCGACCCTGCAGTGCGTGAAAGCGAAATCCGCAACATGTCACAGGTATATCAGGAGATTGCCAAGGACATATTCCCCGGTCTGCGCCGCGCAAGGTTCATCGCTGACCTCGACTTCCAGAACTACTCCAACGAGGAACTCACCGAGCTTGTAAACTCCTCTGTTGAACTCTTCGACGAGGAAGCTCTGCTCAGAGTCGCCACTCTGGTTGACGACAGCCGCAAGGTTGAGATCTATGAGCTTGCCGTGAACAAGTTCGATTCCGACAGGGCAAGGTTCAATCTTGCTGTTCTCGCTCTCAACGAGAAGGACGCCGACAAGGCAGCCGGATATCTCAACGCCGTGAAGGAACCCGATGCAGACGTTACCAACGCGAAGGGTGTATGCGAACTCCAGAAGGGCAATCTTGACGCAGCCGAGACCCTCTTCAGCCAGGCCGGAACCCCCGATGCAAAGGTTAACCTCGGTATCGTTCAGATTCTCAAGGGCGACTACGCTGCCGCCGTCAACACTCTCTCCGGAACCGGCGGATACTATGAGGCTCTTGCCAACGTGCTCGTAGGCAACTACGACAAGGCATCCTCACTGCTGACCTGCGACTGCCCCAAGAGCAACTACCTCAGGGCCGTTATCGCAGCCCGTCAGGGCAAGGCCGATGATGTTGCAGCTTATCTCGAGAAGGTGGCCGCTGCATCTCCCGAACTCATGGCAAAGGCAGAAAAGGACGTAGAATTTGCAAACTATAGATAATACTTTTGCAAATTGTTCAATTTTGACTATATTTGCAGCCCCCAATTTTTTGGGGGCTTTTATAATGTTATTTTAAAAACCATTTATGCCCACAATTCAACAATTGGTTCGCAAAGGACGCGAGGTTATTGAGGTAAAGTCAAAATCCCGTGCCTTGGATGCTTGCCCCCAGAAGCGTGGCGTATGCGTCAGGGTCTACACCACGACCCCCAAGAAGCCTAACTCAGCAATGCGTAAGGTTGCCCGTGTACGTCTCACGAATTCCAAGGAGGTAAATGCCTACATTCCCGGCGAAGGTCACAACCTGCAGGAGCACTCAATCGTGCTTGTTCGCGGCGGTCGTGTAAAGGACCTTCCGGGTGTACGTTACCACATCCTCAGAGGCGCTTTGGATACCGCCGGTGTTGAAGGACGCACTCAGTCACGTTCACTTTACGGCGCTAAGAGGCCAAAGTAATTGCCCCGCTGGATGGTTAAAACCTTTTAATTTTTATTAACAAATGAGAAAAGCAAAGCCTAAGAAGAGGATTCTACTTCCTGACCCCAAGTATCACGATACGCAGGTAACGCGTTTTGTGAACAATCTTATGTTGAAGGGAAAGAAGAGTATCGCTTATTCTATTTTTTACGATGCCATTGATTTGGTAGGCGAGAAGATGAAAGATTCTGACAAGGCTCCTCTCGATATTTGGAGGAAGGCTCTCGAGAACGTGACCCCCCAGATTGAGGTGAAGTCACGCCGTATCGGTGGTGCCAACTTCCAGGTGCCTACGGAGTTGCGCCCGGAAAGAAAGATTTCACTCTCGATGAAGAACATGATTAATTTCGCCCGCAAGCGCTCAGGACACTCCATGGCAGAAAAACTTTGCGCCGAAATTATTGCCGCTTACAACAACGAAGGCGGCGCATTCAAGCGCAAGGAGGACATGCACAAGATGGCTGAAGCGAACAAGGCATTCGCGCACTTCCGTTTTTAGTTAATTTCTGAGGATGTCAAAAAGAGATTTAAAGTACACGAGAAACATCGGCATCATGGCTCACATCGATGCCGGTAAGACCACCACTTCCGAACGTATCCTCTACTACACCGGAAAGACTCACAAAATCGGTGAAGTACATGAGGGTGCGGCTACCATGGACTGGATGGTTCAGGAGCAGGAGAGGGGTATTACCATCACATCTGCCGCCACTACCGCTTTTTGGCGCTACAACGGAAACACCTATCAGATTAACCTGATTGACACTCCGGGTCACGTGGATTTCACCGTGGAGGTAGAGCGTTCTCTTCGTGTCCTTGACGGAACAATTGCCACTTTCTGTGCCGTCGGCCGCGTACAGCCCCAGTCAGAGACTGTGTGGCGCCAGGCTGACAAGTACCATGTCCCTAAGATAGCCTATGTAAACAAGATGGACCGTGTGGGTGCTGATTTCCTTGCCTGTGTAGAGGAAATCAAGACCAAGCTCGGAGCCACAGCAGTTCCCCTCTGCCTGCCCATAGGTGCGGAGGAGAAATTCCAGGGAATAGTTGACCTGATTTCCAAAAAGGCAATCTACTACGATTCCGGCGAGGAACTGGTCAATTACGAAATCAAGGACGTCCCCGCCGACATGCAGGATGCCGTTTCGCTCTGGAGAGACAAGCTTGTAGAGGCAGCCGCCGAGTGCGACGACGCCCTTATGGACAAATATTTCGAGGATCCTGAATCAATCACCGAAGAGGAAATCATCGTTGCCCTGCGCAAAGGCACCATCTCCATGCAGATAGTTCCCGCCTGCTGCGGTTCTTCCTTCAAGAACAAGGGCGTGCAGTTCCTTCTCGATGCGGTGATGAGGTTCCTGCCTTCACCCCTTGACATCGGCGAGACTACGGCCAAGGACCTCAGCAAGGACGTTGAGGTCGGCCTGAAACCTTCCGCCACCGAGCCTTTCAGCGCTCTCGTATTCAAGATTGCTACCGACCCCTTCGTGGGACGTCTGGCTTACGCCAGGGTATATTCGGGACATCTCGATGCCGGCACCTATGTGTTCAACTCGAGATCCGGCAAGAAGGAAAGGGTTGCGCGTCTGTATCAGATGCACTCCAATCATCAGAACCCCATAGAGTTCGTTGAGGCCGGAGATATATGCGCGGCTGTAGGTTTCAAGGACCTGCGCACCGGAGATACTATCTGTGCCGAAGGAAGCAACCTTGCCCTTGAGTCCATGGAGTTCCCCGATCCCGTTATCGGAATCGCAGTGGAGCCCAAGACCCAGAAAGACCTTGACAAACTCGGAATAGCTCTGTCCAAACTGGCGGAGGAGGACCCGACTTTCACTGTCAAGACCGACCATGATACCGGCCAGACCGTCATCAGCGGTATGGGTGAGCTCCACCTCGACATTATCGTGGACCGTCTGCGTCGTGAATTCGGAGTCGAAATCAACCAGGGAGCACCTCAGGTTAACTACAAGGAAGCCATTACTTCCAGCTTCCAGCACCGTGAAGTCTTCAAGAAGCAGACTGGCGGTCGCGGTAAGTTCGCCGACATTATCGTCGAAATCGGACCTGCCGACGAGGGAGTTCAGGGCCTGCAGTTCGAGAACATCGTCAAGGGCGGAAATGTGCCCAAGGAATATGTTCCCAGCGTGCAGAAGGGCTTCGAGGCAGCAATGGCCAACGGTGTGCTCGCAGGTTACGAGGTTCCTTCACTCAAGGTTACTCTCATCGACGGTTCCTTCCACCCTGTGGATTCCGACCAGCTCTCATTCGAACTTGCCGCCCGCATGGCTTTCCGCCACGCCTGCCCCAAGTGTCACCCCGTACTTCTCGAGCCTATCATGAATCTCGAGGTTGTTACTCCGGAAGATTACATGGGAGACATTGTCGGTGACCTTAACCGTCGTCGTGGCCAGATTATTGCTATGGATTCCACGGCCAACGGAGCAAGGATAGTCAAGGCTTACGTTCCGCTTTCAGAGCAGTTCGGTTATGTCACTGTCCTCCGCACCCTGTCATCAGGACGCGCCACGAGTACGATGTCGTTCGACCACTATGCCGAAGTTCCTGCCACAATGGCAAAAGACATCATCGAGAAGAGCGGATACAAGGTTCCTGAGGACGAATAGTTAAAAGAATAGAAAAATAACTGATATGAGACAGAGAATAAGAATTAAACTCAAGTCTTTCGACCACATGCTCGTGGACAAGTCCGCCAGCAAGATCGTTGAGACAGTGAAGTCTACCGGTGCGAAGGTGAACGGACCCATTCCCCTTCCTACCAACAAGAAGATTTTCACGGTGAACCGCTCGACTTTCGTAAACAAGAAGTCACGCGAGCAGTTCGAGCTTGATTCCTACCGCAGGTTGCTCGACATCGAGGATTCAAACGCAAAGACGATTGATGCCCTGATGAAGCTTGAGCTTCCTTCCGGAGTCGAAGTGGGAATCAAAGTGTGATATCGGGCGGTATCAAGGCCGCCTAAGGTCCCTTAGCTCAGTTGGTTAGAGCACCTGACTCATAATCAGGGAGTCGTAGGTTCAAGCCCTACAGGGACCACATTCGAAGGGGTGTCCAAAAGTTACTTTTGGGCGCCCCTAAGTTTTTTTTCTAAAAACATGTAATGACTTGTTTTCAATGTTTTACAAGCAAGACTACGAAAACAGAGTATTCTAACGACCCATTGGGTTTAAGGCGTCAAATGCTCACCAAGGGAGAGAAATCACGAGAAAAATCGGGGCAGGCACAAAATCCCCTGACGGGCACGCGGGGGGGCTTGGACAAAAGAACTGAGGGCGACCCAAACTCGGGCCACCCTCCCATGAAAACACTTTATTTATTCACACTTATTCAGTCCCCTCGGCAGCGGCGTAAGCCTCCAGAAGCTTGGTCTGTACGTCAGCAGGAACGGGCTGGTAATCAGCGAACGCCATCGTGAAAGTAGCGGAACCTGAAGTCAGCGAACTCAGCGCGGTTGAATAGCGGTAGAGTTCCGCAAGGGGAACACGGGCCTTAAGCACTGAGAATCCCTTGTCTGCCCCAAGGTCGCCGAGTATTCCGCGACGGTTCTGCAGGTCGGACATAACCGCTCCCTGATACTCCGCCGGAGTCATAACCTCGACATTGTATATAGGCTCCATAATCTTGGGTCCTGCATTGCGGAAAGCCTCCTTGAAGGCATTGCGGGCCGCGAGCACGAAGGAGATTTCATTGGAATCCACGGGGTGCATCTTTCCGTCATATACATACACGCGTATATCGCGGGCGTATGAACCGGTAAGCGGTCCTTCCGTCATCTTCTCATTGATACCCTTGAGAATTGCGGGCATAAACCTCGCATCGATAGCACCACCGACCACGCAGTTGTAGAACTCTAATTTTCCGCCCCATTCGAGGTCGTAGGACTCCTGGGTCTTGATATTCATGGCCTGCTCCTTGCCGCTTATCTTGAAAGTCCTGGGAGCCTCGGTTCCTTCCTCGTAAGGGCAAATCAGCATCGTAACCTCTCCGAACTGTCCGGCGCCTCCAGACTGCTTCTTGTGGCGGTAGGTGGCGGTGGCCATTTTGGTAATGGTCTCACGATAAGGAATCTTGGGTGCGAAGAGTTCCACTTCGAGCTTGTACTCGTTGTTGAGTCTCCACTTCACTATATTGATATGCTGCTCGCCGTTGCCGCTGAGTATGGTCTGGCGCAGTTCCTTGGAATATTCCACCACCACGGTAGGATCCTGTGAGGAAATCTTCTTGAGGGCGTCGCCGAGTTTCTGCTCGTCCTGCTGCACCTTGGCCTTGATTGCGCAACGGTACTTGGGCTCCGGGTACACTATCTTGTCCCATGCCTGTCCCGAGCCGGGGAGTGACAGCGTGGTGTTGCTCTTTCCGTTCTTGAGCTTCACAGTACATCCGAGGTCTCCGGCATTGAGCACGCTGACGGGCTCCTTCTTCAGGCCGGCAACCGCGTACAGGGCTGAAAGGCGCTCCTTGTTGCCCGTAACGGGGTCTTCGAGGTCCATTCCGGCGGTGATAGAGCCGCTCATAACCTTGAAGAAAGACACTTCCCCAAGATGTGCCTCAACGTCGTTCTTGTAGATGAACAGGGAGGCAGGGCCTGCGGGATCGCATGAAGGGGCGGGAACCACGTTCTTGGTGAACTCAAGCAGACGCTTGGTGCCTATGTCCTTCTTCGCGCTTACGCAGAAAACGGGATATGCCTCTCCGGCAATTATTCCAAGGTTCAGACCCTTGCGTATTTCGTCCTCAGTGAGGTCTCCGGTCTCGAAGAACTTCTCCATGAGGGTATCGTCGTACTCGGCTGCCTTCTCGATGAGTTTCTGGCGCAGTTCCTCTGCCTGGTCACGCAACTCGGCGGGAATCTCGAGGTCCTCCCTCGTTCCGTTGGCATCCTTGAAGTGGTAGTACTTCATCATCAAGACATCCACGAAACCGTCGAATGAGGTGCCGGGATTCACGGGGAACTGGATATAGACAGCTTTCTGTCCTACTGCTTCATTGATAGAGGCCTGCACCGCATCCCAGTCCGCCTTGTCGGTATCAAGCTGGTTGACGGCCAGTACCAAAGGGAAATTCTTGCTCTCCGCCAGGCGAAGGACATTCTCTGTCCCCACTTCCACGCCATGCTGGGCATTGATGACAAGCACCCCGCTTTCGCATACCTTCATTGCCGAATAGGTGCCTCCTATGAAGTCATCGGAACCGGGAGCGTCGATAACATTCACCTTTGCACCGAGGAACTCGGCATAGAGAGGGGTTGCGTAAATGGAGCGCTGATTGAGTTTTTCGAGTTCCGAATTGTCGGATACCGTATTCTTCTCCTCAATGCTGCCTCGTCTGTCAATTACCTTGCCCTCGAAGAGCATGGCTTCAGACAACGTGGTCTTGCCGGACTTCGTTGCACCGAGAAGGACCACGTTGCGGATTTCTTTGGTTGTATATTCTTTCATCGCTATTGGTTATATAACTTAGTTTTCTTCGCTTTCCTGCCGAAAAGGCAAGTCTTGCAAAACTAATAAAATAAATACCAATATCAAGGGCTACAGGACGCAATCACGGCGCAACTCCGCGAGATACTCCTCTCCCGTATATCCCAGCTCCTCGACGAGCAACTTGTCGAGTTCCTCGGGACTTACACCAAGCGCACCGCAGATGGAAGCGAAATCCACGGTGTCGTCCTCGTAAATCCTGTCCTCAACTACCATTTTCTCAAATTCAGCGTAAACGCTAAAAAGCTTCTCCATAACTCTGGATTTTTCATTGTCAAAATTGTCGTTCCCTGTTCATATAAACAATACCGATTGACATCTTTTGAAAAGTTTGAAGTAAATATTTTCTTTTTCTTATGTCTTTTGTATCATTTTTATGAACACAGTACAGAAAAACGATACCGGCTGTAATCCCTTCTATTTATAGTTTTACCGCTCGGGACGAGCCGAACAAAGGATGAGCCAAGACAATACATACGCCAATATCCGCAGCTTCAGGGAGAGACTTGGTCTGTCCCAGGCGGACATGGCTTATGAACTCGGCATCGGGCGGACAACCTATATCAATTTCGAGACCGGAAAGACCAATCTTTACTGCAAAACTTTGATGAAAATCGTTGATCACTTCGGTGTCGACCCCAAGGACGTGCTTGGCGGACGGGAAGAAAGCCTGCTCGAGGAGAAAAGGAGGGACGAGAAAGAGAGAACAAGGGCTATCGTCAACGACTACGAAGACAGGCTCGGCCAGTTGCGCGAGAAAATCAGTTCTTTGGAAAATGTTCTGAAAAAGTACGAGGGTCTCGTCAGCTCCCTTACTGAAACCAATAAATTTCTGTTGAATCAACTTCGCAAAAATGACTAATTTTGTGGCTTATGCCACATGAAAGCCACCTGTCAGCCTTCATGAATCCCGGGCTCGTGGAGGCCGGATGCGATGAAGCCGGACGCGGCCCGCTTGCAGGACCGGTGTTCGCGGCCGCCGTGATTCTCCCCGAAGGATTCAGCCACCCTCTGCTCGACGACTCCAAGAAGATGAGCCGGAAAGCCCGCGAACTTCTGCGCTCCGTAATCGAGAAGGAAGCGCTTGCGTGGGCGGTGGCCTCAGTCAGCGCGGCGGAAATCGACGGACTCAACATACTCCGGGCATCCATTACCGCCATGCACAGGGCGCTCGGAGGGCTCAGACTGAAGCCTGAATTCCTGCTCGTGGACGGCAACCGTTTCACGGCTTTCAACGGCATACCCTACGCCACCGTCGTACACGGCGATGCCACCTACGCCAGCATTGCGGCCGCGTCGGTACTCGCCAAGACCGCGCGCGACAGTTATATGCGGCAGCTTGCCCTCGAATATCCCGGTTACGGCTGGGAGCATAACATGGGCTATCCCACCAAAGAACACATTGACGCCATACGCAGACTCGGACTGACCCCGGAACACAGGAGGACGTTCCGGCCAAAAGAACTTGAACCAACATTGTTCGATATATGAAAAGATTCTTCGTTTCCCTTGCAGCCGTAATGCTGCTCACCCCGGTCATGAAGGCCGACGAGGGTATGTGGCTCCTGCCACTGCTCGAGAAAATCAACAGCGACGCCATGAGCAATCTCGGCTCGAGGCTCACTCCCGAACAGATATACAGCGTGAACAACTCCTCGATCAAGGACGCCATAGTGCAGTTCGGAGGCGGATGTACCGGTGAAATCATTTCCGGGAGCGGTCTGCTCGTCACGAATCACCACTGCGGATATGCGAGCATACAGGCTCTCTCGACCGAAGATCACAACTATCTGGAGGACGGTTACTGGGCCATGAACCGGGAGGAGGAGCTGCCCGTGCCCGGACTCACCGTCAAGTTCCTGCAATCAATGACGGATGTGAGCGGAAAGGTAAAGAACGAAAAGGCGGAGAAGGCCCTCATCGAGGCGGCCGAAAAGGAGAACCCCAACTGTTCCGCGCAGATAGTCAGCTTCTTCAACGAGAATGTCCATTATCTCGTGGTGTACAAGATATACAGGGACGTGCGCTTCGTGGGAGCACCTCCCGCTGCCCTCGGCAAGTTCGGAGGGGATACGGACAACTGGATGTGGCCCCGCCATACCTGCGATTTCTCCATGTTCCGCGTCTATGCCGGGCCCGACAATGAACCGGCCGACTATTCCGAGGACAATGTGCCCTTTGAGCCCCGCCAGTTCCTGAGCATCTCGCTCGCAGGCGTGCAGGAGGGGGATTTCGCCTTGATTATGGGCTACCCGGGCTACACCCAGCGCTATCAGACCGCCGCCCAGCTCGAAGCCATGCTCGAGACCAACGACATCAGGATTGCTGCCCGCGGAATACGTCAGGACGTGCTGCGTAAAGCCATGCGTGCCGATGAGAAAATCAGCCTGCAGTACGCCAATAAGTACGCAAATTCCTCCAACGGCTGGAAGAAGTGGATAGGCATGAAGGAAGCCTTCGACAAACTCGATGTGATAGGGCGCCAGCTTGAGAAAGAGACTGGACTCGAGACCTGGATTTCGGAGAAAAGGAGCCGCACGAAGAAGTATGGCGGCGCAATCCAGGCCATAGAGGCCATCAAGGAGGCCAGTCTCCCGGCACAGAAGTCCTTTACCCTGCTGAGCGAGACCCTGCTGCGTATCGAACTCGTCAACATGTCCCGGAATGAGAACAGGGACTACGCCAACTATAACGCCGAACTCGACAGGGAGGTTGCCCTTGCCCTTGTGGACCATTACCTCAAGAACGTGGAGCCGGCCGACAGAATAGACGTGGATTCCCTCAGGATAGAGGAAATGTTCAGGGAAAGTTACTACACTTCCGAGGAGAAACTTGCCCGGGCCATAGAGGAGGGCAAGGACCTCAGCCAGGACCCGGCAATGAAGCTCTACATCGAAATTGCCGGCAAGGCTATGGAGTTCTATTCGGTTACAAGCGATGCCGATGATGCCCTCAAGGAACCCACGAAGACCTACGCGGCAGCCCTGCTCGAATGGGATTCCGACACGCCGAGCTATCCGGATGCCAACATGACCTGCCGCGTGACCTACGGAAACGTGAAAGGATATGAACCCAAGGACGGGGTCATTTACAAGTACTACACCACCCTCAAGGGCGTGATAGAGAAGGAACAGCCCGGGAATTACGAGTTCCGCGTGCCTGACAGGCTCAAGGAAATCTACTACAACGGGGATTACGGTCAGTATGCCAATGAGAACGGGGAGCTCGTGACCTGTTTCCTGACCAATCTCGACATCACCGGAGGCAATTCCGGCAGTCCCGTGCTCGATGCTGACGGCAATCTCATAGGCCTCGCCTTCGACGGGAACTGGGAAGCCATGAGCAGCGATGTGCTCTTCGAGCCTGAACTCCAGCGCTGCATTTGCGTGGATATACGCTATGTGCTGATGATTATGGACAAGTTCGGAGGCGCAGGCTATCTGCTCGACGAAATGAATATCGTAAGAAACTGAAAGAAGGTGCAGAAGAAAGTCCGGAATGAATCTTTAAAAGGGGATGATTTCCGGACTTGTAAAAACTGAAATTATTGGCTCATAATGATAAACAGAGACGAAATACTTGCAGCTCTAAGGGAAGTCCGCCACCCCGGGAAGCAGGACAGGGATATAGTGGACCTCGGCATGGTGGACTCTATCGAGATAAATGAGGGGGAGGTCGTGGTGACGCTCGGATTTCCCCGCCACCGTGACCCCCTTGCCGAATACCTCATAGGCAGCTCCAGGGCGGCACTAATCCGTCATCTGCCTTCGGAGATAAAGTCCGAGGTGCGCTCGAAAGTCGTGGACGAGGCCCCGAAGACCCACAAGCAGAACATCAACGACCTGGGTCTCGACCAGATTGCCGGGGTGAAGCATTTGATAGGGATAGCCTCGGGCAAGGGAGGCGTGGGGAAATCCACGGTAGCCGTCAATCTCGCCTGCGCTCTGGCACGCTTGGGCTACAAGGTAGGGCTTGCGGATGCCGACGTGTACGGTCCTTCGGTTCCTACCATGACAGGCACCGAGGGCGTGACTCCCCTTGCGGAGGAGAACGAGGGTCAGGAACTTATTCTCCCCATTGAGAAATACGGGGTCAAATGGATGTCCATAGGCTACTTCGCCCAGAAGGGACAGGCCCTGATATGGCGCGGCCCCATGGCCAGCAATGCGCTCAAGCAGATAATACTCCAGGTCAAATGGGGGGAACTCGACTTCCTCCTCGTGGATATGCCTCCGGGAACGGGCGACATACACATAAGCCTGCTTCAGGACATTCCCCTTGGCGGGGCCATTATCGTGACTACACCCCAGAATGTGGCCCTTGCGGATGTGGAAAAGGGAATAGACATGTTCCGCAACAAGAATATCAACCGGCCTATCTATGGTTTGGTGGAGAATATGGCCTGGTTCACTCCCGCCGAGCACCCTGACGAGAAATACTATATCTTCGGCAAGGACGGTGGAGCGAAACTGGCAGAACAGTTCGGCGTGGAACTGCTGGGACGCATTCCCCTCGTGCAGAGCGTACGGGAAAGCGGTGATTCCGGCGAACCAGCCGCCATGGGTTCGGGTTCGGACGGCCTGGCCTTCCTTGAACTGGCAACGAGACTTGCCGAAAAGACAGCATGATGGACGTTAGGGCAAAGAAATCACTCGGACAGCATTTCCTGACCGACCAGAGGGTAGCGAGGACTATCGTGGACAGCCTGAGCCACGGCGGGGTGCGCGATGTACTCGAAATCGGCCCGGGCATGGGGGTGCTTACACGTTATCTTCTCGAACGTGAGGATATAGACCTGAAACTCGTCGAACTTGACCCCGAGGCCGTGGGCTGGCTGACAGAGCATTTCCCGGGTATGCAGGGCCGGCTTCTACAGGCAGACTTCCTCAAATTGGACACGCACAAAATCTTCCCCGGGCAATACAGGATAATAGGCAACCTGCCCTACAATATTTCCTCGCAAATCTTCTTCAAGCTTCTGGACGACAGGGAGAGGGTTCCGGAGATGGTGTGCATGATACAGAAAGAGGTGGCTGACCGCATTGCCGAAGCTCCGGGGAGCCGGACATACGGCATACTTTCAGTCCTGCTTCAAGCCTGGTACGACATAGAGTATATAATTTCCGTGGAGCCCGGTGCCTTTGCCCCGCCGCCAAAGGTGCGTTCTGCGGTCATACGGCTCAGGCGAAATTCAAGGACAGAACTCGGCTGCGACGAGGCCATGTTCCGCCGCACCGTGAAGACAGCCTTCAACCAGAGACGCAAGACTTTGAGGAATGCGCTGAAGCCCATGTTGCCCGAAGGCTTCGACAGTTCCGACCCTGTATTTGACCTCAGGGCCGAGAAACTGTCGGTGGAGGACTTCATACGTCTCGGCGCAATGCTGGGCGAGTGAAATTACGCTATCACACAAGCTCTGTCTGTCCCGTCAGCAAAGGACTTCCGGAGAGCGGGTGCTGTTTGTCATCATCGTCGCGCCGCCCGGTGACCACGGCTCCGGCTATGGCGGCCAGGACTATCAGCAGTATTGCAATGGAACATGCCCTCGACACTGTTTCCCCCGTTTTGTAGGATACCGGAGCGAAGCGCATCTTGAGTTCATGTTCGCCTGCAGGCACCACGGCACTGCGGAACAGCCCGTCTGTGAGTTCTATCTCGAGTTCTTCGCCGGTATCATCTAACGTAAGCGTCCACCCCTCAGGATAATACACCTCACTGAAGACCACCCTGCCACCTTCGGCAGAACTGTAGCTGTAGCGGAGTTCGTTCGGGGCGTATGAAGTCATGACTATGGTGTCGGCGCATTCGCCTGCCCCCGATTCATTCTCAAACCAGGCATTTCCGGCGGCGTATCTGTACCTCAACGGCTTCACATTGTCGCCAACTATTATGTAGCGGCAGTTCAGCTTCGAGAGTCCCTCCAAATAAGGCAGTGCCTCCTCGGCCTCCTGAACCGTAGCTGCGGAGGAGATAACCGAATAGAGACTGTTGATTTCAGAAATCAGATGACTGTCGATATATTCCTGATAACGCTGGAGCTTGGCCGGAGAATATCCGCCTATGTTCTTGTGCCAGTATGAGGGATGCGAGTCGTTGAAGACGTTCACGGTCAGGTCAAGCACGCGGTATGAAGGATCGGTGTCGGCCAGAATAATCTCGTCCACAAGCCTCTTGTCGAACTGGCTCTGGAAGGAGCGCGGCGTAACGAAATCGTCATGATTGAGGTAACGTTTGCCTATAAAGCACAGGTCGAACATCACGAGAAGACAGACAAGGAGCGCGGAAGTCCGGCGTCGCTTTGCGTTGGAAGCGCAGCCCCAGAGCAAGAGCACGTAGGCAGCCACAATCAGCAAGAGCGAACGCAAGGCATCGTCCATCAGCAGTTTGCGCCTGTCTGCCTGAAGTGCCCTCACGAGAATGTCAGGCTGGCCGGCATCCACACTGCCCGTAAAGGTTCCGGCCAATGAAGGTATAAGCAGGAACAGGCCGCAGAAGATTCCGGTAATCGCGAGGGCTATAGTTCCCTTCTTCCGGAACGCGCGGGCGTGGTCTTCATCTTTGATTATACGGTCGAGCAGCAGGAATGCAAGCAGCGGCAGGGTGAACTGGAGCACCACGAGGGCCATGGACACCGTCCTGAACTTGTTATATAGGGGGACGTAGTTGTAGAACAGCTTTGTGAACCAGATGAAGTGGCTGCCGAGGGCCAGGAATATGGCCAGAATCGTAACTGCGAGTATCCACCACTTGTCCCTGCCCTTATACATCAACAGGGCGAGAACGAAAAGGAAAATCGTCACCGCACCCATATACATGGGCCCGGCCGTGAAGGGCTGGGGACCCCAATACATGGGAAGACTTCCGGCAAGCTGCCTTGCTCCCGGCTGCCCCACGGATTCGAGCAGGGCTACGGTCTGGGACTTGTCCGGATTGACAGACCCGGCCGACGAACCTCCGTTGAAATTGGGTATCATCATGTTGGGCAGTTCCTCCCAGCCATAGGACCAGGCAGTGGCGTAGTCTATGTCGAGGCCCTTGCTCTCCTTGCTTCCGTCAGCGGACGCTGAACTTCCGCCCCTCATGGAATAGGGAGTATATTCGAAAGTGGGAAGCAGTTTTATCGAATTGGTCGCGATGCCCACGCAGCCCAGCACGAGCAGCATGCCCGAGGCCGCAAAGAACCTGCTCAGTTTCGCCCTTCTCCCGGCATCGCGCAGCAGCCATACCAGCAGGGCAATAGCATAGACCAATATCATTATTGCCAGATAATAGGTAATCTGGGGATGGTTCGCCTTGACCTGGAAGCTGACGAAAAGTGCGAAAAGCGCGGCTCCGAGAGCGGTGTAAGGCAGCCACTTCTTCCGTTCTATGGCTGACCTGTAAGTGAATACGAGGGCGGCCATGACCCAGGGCAGGAAGGCCAGGGCCTGCATTTTCGTGTTATGGCCTACCTGTATAATCTGCAGATTGTAGGAGCAGAAAGTCACGGCTATCGCTCCTCCCACGGCAATCAGAGGATGCACCCCGAAGGCCAAGAACATCAGCCATGCGCCCAAAAGCGAGATGAAGAGATAGGTGGCGGGGCGCTTTCCCGTGAGCAGCAGGTCATATAACTTCTGGGTCCAGTCTCCGTCGGTCGGAGCGTGAATGGTCACTGTGGGCATACCGCTGAACATCGAGCCCGTCCAGGCTGTCCTGTCATCGGGATGTTCCGAATTCCACTCCATCATCTCGTGCGACATCCCCTGCCATCCGGATATATCGCTCTGATTGACGATTTTCCCCTCAAGTACCTCAGGCACGTATGCATACGAAAGGACGAGCAGTCCTAAAACGATGCAGATTAGATACAATATTTTCTTTTTCATAACAATTCAAGCAGTTTTTCAGTCAGCACGCGGCGCGAATACTTGCGGCTCGCCGCTGAGGTCCGGTGACCGGCCTTGATGAAGTCCAGCATACCCTCTTTTCTGTCCCATCCGAACATCTCCCCCGCCCCGGACTCCCTGAGCAGCCATGCCGCAGCCCCGTCTTCCTGGCCAATTCCGAGCACCGGACGCCCCGAGGCGATGTATTCGAAAATCTTTCCGGGGAGGACCTTGGCATATTCCGGCTCACGGCGCAGCGGAAGTATAAGAATGTCGGCCCCGAGTTGTTCCGCCACAGCCTCGGGATGCGGAAGATAGGCCAAATCCACGAGCTTGTCTCCGAGACCACGCTCCTTTATGGAATCGACAACGGCCCTGTCAGTCTTGCCAATCAGCCTTATCTGCAGCCTCGAAGCGAAAGCGGCGTCCCCGGCGCAGGCCCCGGCAAGCACATCCCAAAGATTCAAGGGATTGCCCTCGGCCGAAAAGAGACCCGTATGGACTATGGTGAATTTGTCTTCGTGACGGACGGGAACGGCCGACGCAAAGTCATCCTCGTCGTAACCGTTGGTAATCATGGCAACGGGAGTGGCTGTCTTCCGCCGGAAATCCTCCGCCACGTAAGGCGTCACCGCTATCACGGTGTCAGCCACGTCAAGTACCTGCTGCTCAAGCCTGTGGTGACGCCGGTCAGCCCAGGGGCTTACCGCAAGGTGCTTGTAGTAGAACATCTCCGTCCACGGGTCGCGAAAATCGGCTATCCACTTGACACCCAAAGCCTTTTTCAGTCCCAAACCTATGAGGTGCATGGACTGGGGAGGGCCTGTGGTGACTATGGCGTCCACGGGGTGTTCCTTCAGATATTTCTTCAGAAAACGCAGCGAGGGGCGCACCCACGACACCCTCGGATCCGGTATGAAGAAGTTGCCGCGTATCCACAGAGACAGTTTGGCTGCCGGCCCCTTTTTCTCTCCGCTCACCGGGTTCACGTCCTGACTTGCACGCCTGCCCGCAAGTTTCCGGTAGATTCCGTAGGGCTCGCATATACGGCGGCGCAATACTTCGGCACATTCGGGGATGTCGCCGAGCAGGCTTTCGTCGACGGCTATCCTTTCGGGATTTTCAGGGGTGTAGACTATCGGCTGCCAACCGTACTGCGGCAGATACTTGCAGAACTTCACCCATCGCTGTACCCCGGAACCTCCGGTCGGCGGCCAGTAGTAAGTGATTATCAGCAACCTTTTCATACGGATTTCAAAGGTAAGGATTATTTGCCAAAAATTGTAAATTTGTGCCTTACCAGCGTTTTTCCCTATGAATAAGTCCCTGCTTTCCCTATTGTTTGCCACGGCCTGGCTGATGTCCTGTCCAGCCGCTTTTTCCTCAGGCGTCCCGGAAAATACGAATGAAGGTATTCCCGGTGTGAGGGTTGCCGTGTACTGCCCCGATTCGTCCACACTCGGCAAAAACTGCATTGACAGCACAGCCGATGCCAGGGTGAATGCCGCCGTCTCCCTTATCAAGGGTCATTTTATCGACTGCAATATCATCTACGACTCCTTCCTGGGGAATACGGTCAAGGCCGGCCCCGCTTATCTTGAAGGTCCTGGCGGAGAAAAGTACCTGACTCTCGTGATACCTTATGCCGAAGGGCTCAGCGAAAAGGCAAGGCAGGAAATCCTCGACTTCTCGAGATTCGGAGGCAGGGTCCTCCTTTGGGGAGTACGTCCGACGGACATTGCGCCTGACAACGGAGGGAGCACATTCCGCGCAGACTATGAGTCCATTAACGAATGGACGAGAACAGTTGACGAAGCCATGCCGGAGAGGGAAATCGAGATACGCGGCCACATCCCCGTGGGCAGCCTTGAATACAGCCGCAGCATATTTCCCAAAGAGGACAGGTTCACCCTCACGAACACCCGCGACATCAGCCTCAAGTTCACCGCCCGCTTTGATGCGGCAGGCAGGGTCTACAGGACAGAGGGCAAGGGCCTCAGCACCGTGACTTCGAGGATGGAGGACGGCAGGGCCACGGCCGAAATCACGCTTGAGCCCGGAGAAAGCGCCTGCTATGTAGTGCGCAGGAACACGGGAACATACAATGTCAGGGACTACGGTGCCGTGGGAAATGGCGAGGGAAAGGATACCCGGGCCATACAGGCAGCTGCCGACGCGGCATACGAAGCCGGTGGAGGTACTGTGGTAATCCCTGCCGGACAATATCTTACCGGGGCGCTATTTTTCAGGAACGGGGTTGACCTGAAGATAGAAAAGGACGCGACCCTGATTTCCACCGTGGATTCCGATGACTTTCCCCAGATTCCCACCCGCTTCGAGGGGACGGAGAAACACTGGCGCAGCGCCCTGCTGAACTTCGACCATTCGCGCAATGTACGGGTCTACGGCGAGGGCAGCATAGACGGAAAGGGTCCCGAGTGGTCCGTCAACCGGAACATGGACGGACTGTGGGGGCGACCGAGAATGATATGCTTTACCGACTGTCCGGGCGGCAGCATAGAGGGGCTGACCCTGCGCGACCATGCCTCGTGGTGCCTGCATGTGCTTTATACCGACGGATTTACCATAAAGGGGCTGAATATAAGCGTAAGTTCCTACGTGCCGAGTTCCGACGGGGTGGACATAGATTCATCTTGCAATGTATTCATGAGCGAGGTCTATACGAATGTCACCGACGATTGCCTTTCTATCAAGAGCGGCAAGAACGAGGACGGGCGCCGGGTAGGACGGCCGAGCATGAACATAGTGGTGCGCAACTGCAACTTCGACGGCGGGCACGGTGTAGCCATAGGCAGCGAGATTTCAGGAGACATACGCAATGTACTCATCGAAGACTGCGTCTGCGGACCGGAAAACAGGGCTCCCGTGCGTTTCAAGTCCCAACCCTCGAGGGGAGGCACGGTCGAGAACATAACTTTCAGGAACATGAGCCTCAATGGCTGCGGCACTTTCATCGATGCCAATCTCATGTGGCGCATGGTTGAGGATTACGACCCCTATTTCCCGAGGACGGTACTCCGTAACATCAGGGTAAGCGGGATAAAGGGCACGGTAAGGTCGGTCGGAAACATCACGGGCGACCCTGAAGCACCCATACCCGAGGGCAGTTTCATCTTCGAAGACTGTGACATCCAGGCCGAGAGCGGACTCGTGCTCATGAATGTGAAGCAGCGCAATTTTGACGGCATAAGGATAAGCCTGCCCGAGGGAGGGAAAGCCATTATCATGGAATAAGTCACCGGGAGGCCTCTTGTTCAGGAGAAACAAAGCGGGAACAGGGGCGGGAATCCGGCAAATTCCGGTCATTAAGGGCAAATATTGAATATGACATTCATCGAACTTTGATAAAATGGCAAAACGGGGAGAAGACACTCCAATGCTCAAGCATTATTTCAGCATCAAGGCGCAAAATCCTGATGCCCTGCTGCTGTACAGGGTGGGCGACTTCTACGAAACCTACTCCGACGATGCCGTACTTGCGAGCAAGGTCCTGGGCCTGGTGCTCACGAAAAGGAGCAATGGAGACAAGGGGTACGTGGAGATGGCCGGCTTTCCCCACCATTCCATAGACGGTTATCTGCAGAAACTCGTCCGTGCCGGCTATAAGGTGGCTATCTGCGACCAGCTCGAAGACCCGGCCCTGTGCAAGAACAAGCTCGTAAAACGGGGCGTCACGGAAATCCTTACTCCCGGAATAGCCCTCGGAGAGAACATGCTCGACCAGAAGGAACACAACTTCCTCGCCGGACTGCATTTCGAGGGCAATCAGTGCGGCGCCGCCTTTCTCGACGTTTCAACGGGGACTTTTCAGGTGGCACAGGGTAGCATAGACTACATTTCCTCGCTGCTGTCGAGCTTTTCACCCAAGGAAGTCCTGGTGCAGCGGGATGTGGCCAAGGCGGTGCGTGAGCGTTTCGGGGATTACTATATCACGGTTATGGACGAATGGGCCTTCGTGTACGAATCGGCCGTGGAAAAACTTTGCAGACAGTTCCAGGTGAACAGCCTGAAGGGCTTTGCCGCAGACCGCTATCCGCTCGCCCTCTGTGCCGCCGGAGCGCTCCTGGTGTACCTGGAACAGACCCGTCATTCGGGACTCGGCAATATATGTTCGCTTTCCCGCATAGACGAGGAGAAATTCGTATGGATGGACCAGTTCACCCTGCGCAATCTCGAGGTCTTCCGCAGCAACGACGGCAAATCGCTCGTAGACACCATAGACCGCTGTTGCACGCCCATGGGTTCCCGCCTCCTGCGCCAATGGCTCGCCATGCCTATAATGGACATAAAGGAGCTCGAACGCCGCTACGAGACCGTGCAGTACTTCGTGGAAGAGCCCGGAAAGTCAGAGGAAGTCCGCAGCCTGCTCGGTTCCACCGGCGACCTCGAGCGCATACTTGCAAGGGTGGCCGCCGGCAAAATCCAACCCCGTGAAATGCTGCATCTCGGCCGGGCTCTCGGGAATATGAAACCTGTCGCTAAACTGTGTCGCGAAAGCGGGGCGGAGGAGGTAGTCAGGCTCGGAAACTCCATGAACGACACGGACAGCATCTCCAGAACCATACTCTGCACCCTCGCTGACGAACCCGCTCCCTCGCTTGGCAAGGGTGACGTGATTGCTCCGGGGGTAAGCAAGGAACTCGACGAATACAGGGAAATTTCCCGGGGCGGGAAGCGCTATCTCCAGGACATGCAGCAGCGAGAGATAGCAAAGACCGGAATAACTTCGCTGAAAATCAGTTATAACAACGTCTTCGGCTATTATATCGAGGTGCGCAATACCTTCAAGGACAAGGTGCCGGCGGAATGGATACGCAAGCAGACCCTCGTCAGTGCAGAGAGATACATAACCCCGGAACTCAAGGAATACGAGGAGAAGATACTGAATGCCGAAGCCGTCATATACGAGACCGAAGGCCGCCTGTACGCCGGACTTATAGACGAGGTGAGGTCGAAGATACATGAGATTCAGGAGAACTGCGGACTCATCGCAAGGCTCGACCTGCTCCAGTCCTTTGCGCTACAGGCTTCCGAAAGGAATTACTGCCGCCCCGTGGTGGACAAGTCCTGCGTGCTCGAAATCAAGGACGGAAGACATCCCGTGATAGAGTGCATGATGAGGCCCGGAGAGGAATATGTGCCCAACGACATAAGTATGGACAGCCGGGGCGACCAGATAATAATCCTCACCGGTCCAAATATGTCCGGAAAATCGGCCCTGCTGCGCCAGACTGCCCTGATAGTACTCTTGGCCCAAATCGGTTCCTTCGTTCCCGCCTCATCGGCAAGACTGGGCTACTTCGACAAACTTTTCACCCGGGTCGGGGCCTCGGACAATATCTCCCGGGGCGAATCCACCTTCATGGTCGAGATGCTCGAGACCTCGATGATAATGCACAACCTGTCGGCCAGGTCATTGGTGCTGCTCGATGAAATCGGCCGCGGAACCTCGACCTACGACGGCATGTCCATAGCCCGGGCCCTCGTGGAGTATATCCACAAATTCGGCAAGGGGGCAAAGACCCTCTTCGCCACGCACTATCACGAACTGAACGACCTCGAAGCGGCTTACCCGAGGGTCAAGAACTTCCATATCTCGGTAAAGGAGGAGGGGAAGAACGTGATTTTCCTGAGAAAGATGTTGCCGGGAGGAGTGGCCCACAGCTTCGGTATTCACGTGGCAAGACTCGCCGGGATGCCGAGGGAGGTGATAGAGTCGGCGGAGCGCACCCTGAGAGAACTCGAACTCAGGGAAAAGCACGCGAGCAATATGGACCTCAACGAGGATGGAAGCGTACAACTCTCGCTCTTCCAATTAGATGACCCTACACTTTCTTCAATACGCCGCCAGCTTGAGGACACGGAACTCAACAGCATCACTCCCCTTCAGGCCTTCGACCTTCTGAGGAAAATGAAGCAGGAACTCGGTTTGGAGGTCTGAGTCCTTTCGGAAGTTCCGCTCAGCGGCGGGAATACAGTTCAAATTCGAATTCAAGGCCCGAGGCCGGGTCAGTCAGGGTTTCAGAACGGGAATCAAGCTTCCAGAGTTCCGGGTCAATCTCCGGGAAAAAAGCATCCGCATCCTCAACCTTAGTGTGTACCCGGGTCAGGTATATCAGGTCTGCATCGCCCATGGCCTGAAGGTAGACGGTCCCGCCCCCTATTACGAAGCACTTTTCCGCATCTCCGGCAGCCCTGTAGGCCTCCTCCAATGATGCCGCCCCCACTATAGAATCCGCCTTGTATTCCGCCTGCAACTGTCCGGGCAGGCTTGCGGCACGGGGAAAGCCGGAACGGCTCAACACTATGTTTTTCCGTCCCGGCAAGGGCTTTCCAAGCGATTCAAAGGTGCGGCGACCCATGATGACAGGAAAGCCGAGGGTCGTGGACTTGAAATACTTCAGGTCCGCCGGAATATGCCAGGGCATTCTGCCTTCGAGACCTATCGCCCCGTCCTCGGCCGCCGCCACTATCAGACATTTAAGCATGGACAAGAGTTTGTTTACTGCAGGTTCAGACCGCAACCGGGGCCTTGATTGCAGGCCAGGGGTCGTAGTCCTCCAAGGTGAAGTCCTCGTATCTGAAATCGAACACGCTGCGTATCTCCGGATTGAGCACCATTTTCGGCAGGGGCCGGGGCTCCCGTGAAAGCTGCTCCCTCACCTGGTCCGTATGGTTCAGGTAGATATGCGTGTCGCCGGTGGTGTGTATGAATTCTCCGGGTTCAAGGCCGCAGCACTGGGCTATCATCATGGTCAGGAGGGAGTAGGACGCAATATTGAAGGGCAGGCCGAGGAAGCTGTCGGCACTACGCTGGTACAGTTGGCAGGACAGTTTGCCTCCCGCCACGTAGAACTGGAAAAGGCAATGGCAGGGAGGCAGGGCCATTTTTTCAATTTCCCCTGGATTCCACGCACAGACGAGCAGGCGCCGCGAATCGGGATTATTGCGTATCTGCTCTATGAGTTCTGCAAGCTGGTCGATTTTCCTCCCATCGGGAGCCGGCCAACTTCGCCATTGACGGCCGTACACGGGGCCGAGGTCGCCGTTTTCATCGGCCCATTCGTCCCAGATTGTAACCTTGTGTTCCTGAAGATAGCGGACATTGGTGTCACCGCATATAAACCACAGCAACTCGTATATTATCGACTTCAGATGAACCTTTTTCGTGGTCAGCAGGGGAAAGCCTTCCGAAAGGTCGAAACGCATCTGGTGGCCGAAAATGCTCCTGGTCCCCTCTCCTGTACGGTCGGCCTTGACCGTCCCCGTGTCCATAATCTCCCTGAGGAGCTCCAAATACTGTCTCATCAGTCAGCCAATACGCCGAACTCGAAGATTATGGCCTCGTTGAACCTCTTGCCCGGTCTGAGTACGGTCGTGGGATAGTCGGGATTGTTGGGGCTGTCGGGGAAGTGCTGGCACTCGAGGGCCACGGCGCAATAGTCGTGATATATCCTGCCGCGCTTGCCTTCCGGGCAGCCGTCAATCCAGTTTCCGGTGTAGACCTGCACTCCGGGCTGGGTGGTGTAGACCTTGAGCGTGCGTCCGCTCTGACGCGAAAAGAGTTCCGCCGCCTCCTGCAGCTGACCGGGCACATAGCCGTCAATCACCCAGCAGGCATCGTAGCCCTTGCCGTAGTTGAGCGCGGGGAAATCCTTCTTTATGTCCCTGCCGAGGGTCTTCGGTGTCAGGAAGTCCATGGGAGTGCCGGCTACAGGCTCGCTGTCTCCTGTCGGTATCAGAGTCTCGTCCGTGGGGAGGTATTCCGAAGCATTGAGCCTGAGATAGTGGCGCAGCACGCTGCCCTTGCCGTTCAGGTTGAAGTAGCAATGGTTCGTCAGGTTCACCACCGTGGGGGCATCCGTCCTGGCGCTGAAGGTCATGCGCAGTTCGTTGTTCTCGCTCCAGTCGTAACGTACCACAGTGACCATATTTCCCGGGTAGCCCATCTCGCCGTCCGGGGAGACATACTTGAATTCCACTCCCCCATTGTGCTTGCGAGACGTCCAGACCTTGTTCTGGAAGCCCTCGGGACCTCCGTGCAGGTGGTTGGGCCCGTTATTGACAGGTAGACTGTACTCCTTTCCGTCCAAAGTGAACTTGCCGGCGGCTATGCGGTTGGCGTAACGTCCGGGGCACTTGCCCGCACAGGGGCCGTCTCCGAAATAACTTTCGGGCTTGCTGTAGCCGAGAACCACATCCGCAAGTCTGCCGTTTTTGTCGGGCACGTTCACGGAGACTATCGCAGCCCCGATATTGCAAAGGGTCACGGAAGCTCCGGAAGAATTGGTAATCGTGTACTTGTAAATGGCTTGCCCGTCTGCGGACCTGCCCCAAATTTTTCTCTTTACAGCCATAGCGTTCTTGTTTATTATGGTTAATGTACGTTATCTTCAAGTCTGCCAAGGAATTCAAGCACCCTTTCGACGGGGGCGTCCTTGAATATTATGCGCTTCTGCGAGTCGAGCAAATAGAGCGAAGGTATGGCCCTGACGTAATACAGCTGCTCCCAGACTATCCTCTGGGCGTGGTCATAGGCATTTATCCACTCCGCAGGATAGGAGGAAAGGTATTCGCGCCACTTGGCGAGGTCTTCGTCTATGTAGATGTTCAGCACCGCGAGCCTCCCGTCGGCTATCATTTCGTCCGTGTACGCTTTCGCTTCTATAGCATCGACTATTTCCCGGCAGGACGAACAGCCCGGATTGCTGAAAAACAGCATGGTATATTCCGCCTTGATGCCGTGCAGCGACATGATTCTCCCTCCGGCATCCGTGAAACTGAAGTCCGGAGCCGTGCTGCCGTAGGGGTTGAGCCGGCACATCTCCAGTTCGAAGCGATACCCGGGCCTTCGGGCATCGTCGGTGAAAGGCGAAGCTGCCAGACCTTCGACGAAAGGGAGGAAAAGGTCCTCGCTGCGGAAGGGCGAATTGGGGTCGTAGAGGTATTTGGCGACGATCTCCGTCATCCTGAGATAGACAAGTGAGGAAGTATCGGCGGCCTGCCGCGACTCTATTGCCGAAAAGAGTCCGGCCACGCTGGCCTGAGCCTCATCCATGGGCATGTTTTGCAGCATGACTATGTAGGAAGCGAGACTGCGTTCGAGTTCCGCGTCTCTGACCCCGAGCACCATGGACGAATCCGTCCGCCATCCCTCCGTGAAAAAGGCGTCCCAAAAATGCGAGACCAGGTATTCCTGCCTCTCTTTTTGGTCAGTGAGCATCACCGGAATATCGGGAAACGGAAAATTTCTCGTGGCCGGGGCGGCGTTCCCGGCAGCATTGCCCGAACGGCTTCCGCATGACACGAGACAGACAAGTAGGATAGCGTATATCAGGACTTTTTTCATCTGCCGCACAGAGTTGGTCGGTAAAGTTATGCAAAAAATGTTACATTTGTTCGATGAAGAAGATTAAACTGTTACTGTTCAGCATAGTGGCCCTTTTCACGGCCGCCGAATCCCACGCCCAGTTCTACACCCTCGGCTCCGAGCCCGCTTCCGTCCGCTGGAAGTATATGGATACCGGAACCTACAGGATCATCTATCCCTCGGGGCTCGACTCCCTCGCCTTAGTCTACGCCTCAAGACTGGAACACATGGCCGATATAGTCGGGAACACGGCCGGATTCAGACCCAACCAGAGTTACAGCAAACGTATGCCGGTGATTCTGCACACCCACACCGCGTACGCCAACGGGGTCGTCACCTGGTCTCCGCGCAGAATAGAACTCATGACGCTTCCGGACTCCGACTATCCCGAACCGACGCCCTGGGTGACCCAGCTGACACTCCACGAGTCGCGTCATGCAGCCCAGATGCAGTTCACCGCGGCCTCGCCCTTCCGCGGCTGGAACTATGTGACAGGACAGCTTGTTGCCGGAGCCCTTTCTGCAGTGTACTGCGGGCCGGCCTTTCTCGAGGGTGATGCCGTGACTGCGGAAACGGCACTTACTGAAGGAGGACGCGGAAGGTCAGCCGATTTCCTTGAATATTACAGGGTAAGCTTTGCCGAAGGCGATTTCCGCAACTACTGGAAATGGAGATACGGCTCCCAGCGCCACTACACCCCCGACTATTACAGGGCAGGCTATGTCACCATGGCCGGAATACGCAGTCTCTACGATGTCCCCGACTTCACGGCACGTTACTTCGAGCGTATCGCCTCCCACCGCGGAGTGGTTTTCAACAACTTCGGCAAAACGCTCAGGGAGGTTTCAGGAAAGTCTTTCAAGCAGGCATTTACGGAAATAAGCGACAGTCTGGCGACCTGGTGGGCTGAAGACGAGGCCCGGAGAGCCCCTTTCATGGATTCACGGCAGTTTACCCGTACCCACTCACGTTTCACGCAACTGAACCGCCTCGGATTTGCCGGAGAGCGGATGTATGCCGTAAGGGACGGCCTGACCAGGGCCCCGCAGCTCGTGAGCATAGAAAAGGACGGCTCTGAAAGGTCAATGGGGAGTTTCGCTTCGAGCTACACGGGACTGACATACAGCAAGATAACCGGGAATCTATACTGGACCGAGTATGTCCGCGACCCGCGCTGGGAGATGCGTTCCTATTCGAACCTCAGGTATATGGATACCGACGGCAGGCGCCACAACCTCACCAAGGGGAAGCGCTATTACCACCCCGCAGCGGCAGAGGAATCGGCCCTGATTGCAGTCAGCGAATATCCCATGCAGGGAGGGAGCAACATAGTGGTGCTCGATGCATCGGACGGAAGAGTCATAAGCAGTTACAGCGCTCCCGACGGTCTGCAGGTCTTGGAGCCCGTATGGGTGGGCAATGAACTCTATACAACGGCCCTGAGCGACGGAGGCTATGGAATCTACAGGGTACGTGACTTCAGCTGCGTCCTCGGTCCCCGGTACGTGACCATAAAGCAGCCGTTCTCATCCGGGGGAAATATACTCTTTGCCTGCGACCTCAGCGGAGTACACGAACTCTACTCCCTGAATCCTTCGGACGGCAGCCTGTTCCGCCTGACATCCACCCCGCACGGAGGCGGAGACTTCTGTTTCGACCCCCAGAGAGACACTCTTTACTTCACCGTACTCAAGCCCGATGGCAGGACGGTCCATACCACTACGGCCAGCTCGCTCATGCCCGTGAAGGCGGATTTCTCGCAGACGCCGGACTATCCCTTCGTGGAGGCCCTGGCTGCAGGCGAAGCGGAGAAGGTTTCATATACGCTCGAAATGGCCGACTCGGTCAGCGCACCCAGGAGATATTCCAAACTCACCCACCTCATCAGGTTCCACTCCTGGGTACCCCTGTTCGTGGACTATGACTCCATAGGCAGCCTGAGTTTCTCGAATATAACTTCCGTGGCCGGTCTCGGAGCCACCGCCTTTTTCCAGAACGACCTCGGGGATACCTGGGGCTCGGTCGCATATCATGCAGGATTTGATTCCTACTCCGGCTGGAACCACAGCGGACATCTGACCTTGTCCTACTCGGGCCTGTATCCCGTGCTGGAAGCCAGCCTGCATCTGAACGAAAGGAACTCGGTAGTGTATACTACAGGCTATCGTTTTACGGGAAACGGAGGCACCATATCCCTGTCATCGGTCTACACTTCCCGCCCCCTTTTCAGGGCCAATTTCGTGGCATACGTTCCCCTCATCTTTACCCGCGGAGGCCTGACCAGGGGTATAATCCCCCAGTTCAGTTTCAATGCCACCAATGACATCCAGGTGGACAGCGAAAGTTCGGGCTACATGTCCTCCATGGTTGCCAGCGTGAGGGGCTACATAATGGAAAACACTCCTTCGTCGAGAATCTATCCGAGATGGGGCATAGGTGCGGAGGGCGGTTATTACTCCAGACCCTACGTCAGCGACGTGATTTCCCCCAATTTCTACCTTTACGCCTACGCCTACGTACCCGGAGTATGGCAGACCCACGGCATTAGACTGAGGTTCATGTATGAAAACCGCAATACCTCGAGCACTTTCTGCGAACCCTATCTCTCCATAGCCCCCCGGGGATTCACCACGGCTTCGACCTCGGCACTCGTATCCCTGTTCCCTAACAGGAACAAACTCTCCATAGACTATGCTATGCCCCTGTTCCCCGTCGACTGGAGCTGGCTCGGGCCCCTCGCATACATCAGGAATTTCGAACTTACCCTGCACGCCGACCTGTGTTCGGGAATCAGTGAGACGAGTTCAGGGTCCCTCTACAGCGCCGGAGCGGATTTCAGTGTCCGTCTGGGCAACCTCGTATGGATTCCCTACGACACGCGCATAGGCATCTCCTACAACTACAAGGGCGGCGGATTATTCTCTTATCTTGGCTCAATAGGGTACGAGAAATCTCCGCACAGCATCAGTCTCGTATTCAGCGTAGACATGTAAAATACGGCCTTCCTCTCCGGTCTTTTCCCGGCCCTCCCGTGTCGCCCGTACGGGGGTGCTTTCACTCTGGGGCCGTCTCAAGCCCCTGTCAGGGGGATCTCGCTTCCTACGGTTGCGGTCCCCCTTCAGGACTTTTGACCTTCAGACTCTCCCCTGTCCCGTGCCCCGCGGAACGGCTAATTTGCTAATACTTTTAAGTTTGCTTAAATTTGCGGGCAAATCATTTACACTTCAAGTAATGAGTAACAAGTCAAATTCGTGGTCAACACTCTACAAGACAGAGGATTGGCTTGCCGTGTGGATTGGATTCGCAGTCATTGTCATAGGCTGTGTTTCCGTTTTTTCCGGCTTATTTGATTTCTCTGCATTTAACTTCAAGACTTGGTCATGGGGCGAGGCTGCAGCTACCAACGCCACATCTCTTGGAGTGCAGATGAGTTCGTTCACATTTTGGACGAGGCTACTAAAAACCTTTGCCGTTCTTTGCGTCCTCTTCACGATAGGAGCAAAACTCATGGGAGAGACTGCAAAGAAGTACATCCCCGCTTTCGTTGGATTATTCATCCTCGGAGTTATCGTAAGGCTCATCAGTGCGGAATTCACGCTTAACCGCTATCTCGAGTGGGCTTTCTGGGCTCTTATCGTAGGACTTCTCGTTTCCAACACTGTCGGTGTCCCCAACTGGCTCAAACCTGCCGTGAGGACAGAGTTCTACATTAAGACCGGCCTGGTGATTATGGGATTTTCGGTACTCTTCTCAAACATTGCCAAATTCGGCCTTTACGGACTCGGTATTTCCTGGGTGGTAGTTCCCCTCTGTATCATCTTCATGTGGTGGTTCGGAGTCAAGGTACTCAAGATTGACAACAAGCCCCTTGTGATTACGCTCGCTTCGGCTACCAGTGTCTGCGGTACATCAGCTGCAATCGCTACTGGAGCCGCCGCAAAGTGCAAGAAGACCGATCTGACCGTGGCAGTGTCAATTTCCGTTATTTTCACTGTGCTTATGATGGTCGGAATGCCGCCGCTTATCAAGGCTGTGGGACTGTCTCCTATCATGGGAGGTGCCCTCATCGGAGGTACGGTGGACAGTACCGGTGCAGTTGTAGTTGCAGGAACAGCTCTCGGAGAGGAAGCAGCTCAGACCTCTGCAGTGCTCGTCAAGTCGATTCAGAACATCCTTATCGGCTTCGTGGCATTCTTCGTGTCTCTCTTCTTCGCTACGAGGGTAGAGCCCAATGAAAACGGCGAACGCGTCGAAAAAGTCGGAGCCATAGAAATATGGAGACGCTTCCCGAAGTTCATCCTCGGCTTCTTCGCTGCATCACTCATTGCATCTTTCGTACTCCAGCCCGTCTTCGGGGCAGGCCAGGTAAATGCTGTCAACAAAGTGCTTGACGAGTACAAGAACTGGGCATTCGTGCTTGCGTTCGTCAGCATCGGTCTCGACACGAACTTCAGGGAGATTATCAAGCAGCTTCACGGCGGAAAGGTCGTATGGCTGTATATCGTAGGACAGCTGTTCAATGTCGTGCTCACTATGTTCATGGTATGGCTGCTGCTCTCCGGCGTAATTTTCCCCATTCCTACACTTAGCTAAGGAACAGTCACTTTGATACGAAAGAGAAGACATATTTCAGGCTGGGCACTGTCGAGCATAATAGTATGCGCGATCAGTCTCATAGCCCTTGTCTACATTATGGCCAACGGTCTCGGACTCCAGGAAGAACTGGATTTCGGGGCCGGGGCCTATTATTATGCTGATATTCCCGACTTCGAGAAATATCTTGCATGGGACGCGTTCAGTACCACTCTGCCGTATCTTCTTTACCTGGCTATCTTCTTCGTCTGGGGTTTCATAGTCTATAAATTCTGGGTGTGGGTGGACAAGAGAAAGAAGTAATCTGCCGTAGCTGTGGCAGGAGTTCGGAACAGCATTTCCTGACCTCCGTCAACGTTGCGGAGAAGCCGGAGCTTAAGGAATCCGTCCTCAACGGTGAACTTTTTCTCTGGACCTGTCCGCACTGCGGAGCCGGCAATCTGGATTCCGGACCCTTTCTCTATCACGACCCGGATGGGAAACTTCTGATTCTGCTTACCGAGTCTAAAGTCAAGGGAGAAGAACTGCCTGAAGGCTATACCGGCAGACTGGTCCGCAGTACGGGAGAACTCATCGAGAAGATAAAGATTTTCGACTCCGGCCTTGACGACGTGGTGATAGAGGTCTGCAAGTACGTCAGTTGCCACGAGATACACAAGGACGTGAAGATGAAGTTCTACAGGCTGAACGGAGCGGATTCGGAAATAACGCTTGCCTATCCCGAAAACGGAAACATGGAACTGGTGGAAGTGGGATTCAGGGTCTATGAAGACTGCGCCGCATTAGTGATGCGCAATCCCGGTATAAGGGAATCCGTGCAGGGACTCGCCTCAGTGGATTCCGACTGGCTTTCACAGTTCTTCGCATAGGAAGTTTCACCAGGTCCTCCCGAAACCGGAACGATGATTCGGGCTAAACAGGCGGGAGAGAATCCGGAGAGACAAGCAGAGACAAAGATTTATGAAAGAAATAACGAGGGACCGACAGCTATCATCGGTCCCTTTTCTTATGCACAAAGCACTCAGACTGATATTGTGTTTTTACCGGTTCTCAGGAACCTGAGTGCCTGATATTCCCAATCAGAGTCTGCGTGCTCCATCGGAAATCACGACCTCATATACCTTGGGTTCATGGCCGAAGCGCTCTGCAAACTGCTCTTTTGCGGCGGCAATGAAGGGCTCGTAGAGCTCCTCTTTCACGAGGTTGATAGTACATCCGCCGAAGCCTCCGCCCATTACGCGCGAGCCGGTCACGTCCATCTTGCGGGCTAAAGCGTTCAGGAAATCGAGTTCCTCGCAACTCACCTCATACAGACGGCTGAGTCCGAAGTGGGTCTGGTACATCATCTCTCCCACCGTAACGTAGTCACCCCTTTCAAGGGCGTCGCACACGTCAAGAACCCTCTGAACCTCTCCTATGACATACTCCGCACGAAGGAAATCTTCTTCGGGAATTTCGCCGCGCACTTCTTCAAGCCACAGACGCTTGCTGTCACTCAGGAACTCCACCTCGGGGTGACGCTTCCGTATCGCTGCAGCTGCATTCTCGCAGGACCTGCGCCTGTCATTGTAGGCCGACGATGCGAGTTCGTGCTTCACGCAGGAATCCAGCAGCACGAGTTTATAACCCACGGGGTCAAAAGGAAAATACTTATGTTCCAGCGTCTTGCAGTTGAGAAGCATCAGGCTCCCCTTCTTGCCGAAACATGAGGCGAACTGGTCCATAATACCGCAGTTCACGCCGCAATAGTTATGCTCAGTAGACTGGCCAATACGGGCAAGCTCGAACTTGTCTATATTGTTGCCCATCAGGTCATTGATGGCAAATGCAAAACAACTCTCGAGTGCTGCGGATGACGAGAGTCCGGCTCCGAGCGGCACATCACCTGCGAATACGGCGTCGAAGCCGGCCACCTTTCCTCCCCTCTTGAGAGTCTCGCGACACACTCCGAAAACATACCTCGCCCATGCCTGCTCCGGCTTGTCCTCCTCCTGAAGTCCGAAAACCGACTGGGCATCATAATCAAGCGAGTACAGCCTCACCTCATCAAGGCCGTTGAGTTTGATTTCTGCTGTAATTCCCTTGTCGATAGCTCCGGGGAACACATATCCTCCATTATAGTCTGTATGCTCTCCGATAAGGTTGATACGTCCGGCTGCAGCGTAAAGCGTTCCGCCTTCTCCGTACAATTCCGTGAATTTTGAATGAATTTTATTGACCATCTTTATTGAAATTATGTGGGTAAAACCTCAACAATATACCAATTTTGAAGGTCAAGTCAAAAATTAATAAGCATGACAAGCGGCAGGTGGTCGCTGACTCCCCCTTCGTAACGGGGTCCTATGAAGGTACGCCGAGGCTTGGTGCCGCCAAAGGCCTTGTCCCGGGTAAGCAGGAGCGGGTCGGCAAAAGGCCTGTCCTCAACGCTTATATCTCCGAAAGTGAAACAGCCGTCGATTTTTTCCCAGCGCCCGTTGTATTTCAGGGTCCCCTCCCCTTCCCAAAGGACTTCGTTGAAATCCCCCATGGCTATCACCCTCACATTGCCCGCAGTCAATAGGGAATCCGCCACCGCGTTCATCCTCGCCATAGCCGCCTCGCGCCTGTCGCTCTTCCCGCCTATCTTGGAGGGATGATGATTCACGAGCACCGCTAAGGAGTCGAATACGGCCACAAGAATGTCCCTCGTCGCCATCACCGTCCCCGTAGAATCATATACGTGCACAGGGAAGGCCTCCACCAGGTCGAGACCGGGCTTATAGAGCAGTCCGCAGTCTATGCCGCGATGGTCAGGAGAATCGAAATGCACGGCCTTATAGCCAAGCCTCCGCAACTGGGTGGAGTTTACTATGGAATGCAGTACAAAGCCGTTCTCAAGCTCCGCAAAGCCTATTATATCGGGAATACGCCCGTATTCGTCCGCGATTTTGAGAAGGGTCTTGGCGACAGCATCGCATTTTGTGTAGAATCTGCCCCGTGTCCAATACTTGGGGCCTGCATCCGAGCGGTAGTCGAAGAAATTCTCGACATTCCAAAAAACGGCCAGAAGCTCTGATGCGCCGGCCGGAACTGCCATGAACAGCAGCAGTTGAAGTATAATCATAGTTCGTTTCATTATGGTGAATATAGCGATTTTTGGTCACCTGGACATTTCGGGTGATGAAATATATCCACCCCGCCTTTCGAGTTCGGGTTTGTGTCTGTTTCCGTTGGGCGCAGCCGCGAAGGTTGAGACGGGCCCGGCCTTTAGAAGAAAGACTTAAGGGGTGACCAAAAGTAGCTTTTGAATTCACCCCCATATCAATAGTTACACTGTGATTATTTTACCCTCTAAACATTAAACAGGAAATGCATTATATCTCCGTCCTCGACTATGTATTCCTTGCCTTCTATCGCGAGCTTACCAGCCCCTCTGACGGCGGCTTCCGTCCTGTATTTGACGAAATCCTCGTATTTGATAACCTCGGCACGGATAAACCCTTTCTCGAAGTCAGAATGTATCACTCCGGCTGCTTTTGGGGCCTTGTCGCCCTTGTGAATGGTCCAGGCGCGGCATTCATCGGCTCCAGCGGTAAAGAAAGTCTGGAGGCCGAGCAAGTGATATGCACCCTGTATAAGACGCACCGCACCGGATTCTTCAAGCCCCAACTCTTCAAGAAAAAGCTTTCTGTCCTCATAGTCCTGCAATTCCGCAATCTCCGCTTCCGTCTTGGCTGAAATTATCAGTATCTCCGCATTCTCCTCCTTCACAGCCTCCCTGACCGCATCCACGTAAGGATTCCCGTCTACGGCCGATGAGTCATCCACATTGCAGACATACATCACCGGCTTATTCGTTAGCAGGAAAAGGTCCTTTGCCAACGCGGCCTCCTCCTCGTTTGCCGGGGCTACGCTGCGGCAGGACTTCCCCTGTTGCAGGGCCGCCTTGTAACGGAGCAGCAGGTCCGCGAGTTTCTTTGCTTCCTTGTCTCCGGCCTTGCCCGCCTTTTCAGCCTTGGCAAGACGTGACTCCACGGTCTCGAGGTCCTTTATCTGCAGTTCGAGGTCCACTACCTCCTTGTCCCTCACGGGATCGACCGAGCCGTCTACGTGGACGACGTTGCCATCATCGAAGCAGCGTAACACGTGCAGTATGGCGTCGCATTCACGGATGTTGGCAAGAAACTGGTTTCCGAGACCTTCCCCGTGACTGGCGCCCTTCACGAGTCCGGCAATATCGACTATATCCACGGTAGCGGGGATGGTGCGTTTCGGCTGGCATATCTCGCTAAGCACGTCGAGGCGCCTGTCCGGCACGTTGGTGGAGCCGAGATTGGGGTCTATGGTGCAGAACGGGAAATTTGCGCTCTGGGCCTTGCCTGAACTGATGCAATTGAAAAGGGTGGATTTACCTACGTTGGGAAGACCTACAATTCCGCATTTGAGTGACATGACTATTCTCTTTTGGAACGCAAATATACGCAAAAACTGCATTTTGACGGATAACCCCGGCGGGCTGCCCGCGCAAGTCTTAATTGAGACAGGACTCACGTTGGTTGATGATAAGATAACTGCCGAAATCCAGGTCTACCCTGTCGACGACTCCCGAAATAGCACCGCGAGAGGCGTGGCGGGTTTCTGCAACGCAGACATACAAAGATTGCTCAGCAATGCATGATTGTTTACAAAAACCCGGGCAGAGCCAAGCAACAAGTGCAATTTTACAGAAATCCGCCATTATTCTTCTATCGATTTGGTATTGAGTGCTTATAACAAATTTGTTTGCAAGGCGGCGGACTCAGGTTCTTTCTTCCGTCGCAGCTTTTAAGACGGCAGTTGTCAGCCCCGTAAAGCTGTTTCTGTTAGAATTTCCCCAAATTCTATTTATGTAATCGATTAATTGACAGCATAAACAAAAATGTTATAAAGAAAAATTCATCCATAATACACTTGTGCAAATCAATCGTCATACAGCGGGACCTGATAATTTCAATGAAACAGCACAGGAATGACCCAAAAGCGACCCCTCTATATCCCTCGCAGCCCACTGCACACCTTGGCCAGGGAGATTTAGCGACCTCCGATCGTTGGGGCGTATCAAAATGTCGCATTTGAGGAATTGACAGCAACCGCAGATATTTGCAGCAGGGATAAATTTTAAAATTTTGGTATTTTGATACGCGTGCTCCCAAGCACACGTTTGCTAAAAACTTCAACCGGTCTTATCGATCTCGGGCCCTCTGTGACATTTTGAGCCTCTTCCAATGTCATTACAGTTGAATTATTGAGAAGCATCCGTCTTCTGGCGCGTCAACAACGACAGTCGCTATGTCAGCCTGACAATTCGCGACCACTGCAACACAAGCAACGGCAAATTTAAAGCTCATAATTCAGTGACGAACTCTGCGACCGTAGCTTTCCGGCTTAATCCCAAATCGGTCGTTAGAATACCCTATTTCGTGGTCTTGCTTGTAAAGTATTGAAAACAAGTCCTTGCAAGTCTGATTTTCTGATGGCCGTCATTAGAAAATAAATTTACAAATCGCTGTTTATCAGCATATTATAACGAAATAACAAATAATCAGCCTCTATTGAGCGATTTGGTTTAATGGATATGAAAAACTTGCGCACCCGGAATGAGTACGCAAGTTCTATATCTAAGCGGAAAAGTTCCTAAGGGAACGCGACCATTAGAAGAAGCGCGCCCTGTTATCGACAACCTCGTCGTATTCCGCCATTACTGAAGAAATCATCTGAGTCATGTACTGGGACTTCTGCGCCGCGAGATTCCTGGCGTCGTCCTCAGTGTAGAAACTTCCTGTCTCCCTGTTGGACACATTCAGTACATACACTCCCATTCCTCCGGGAACCGGTCCGTACATCAGGCCCTCGGCAGCAACCATGGCTCCTCCGATGAGTCCTGAATCCACGTTGGTAGTGGCGAATGACAGGCCTTCGTAACTGCTCACCTCCACTCCGAGAGCCGTAGCGGCATCCTCAAGCGTGCTCACACCCTGGAGCTTCTCGCTGACCTCAGCCAAAACCTTGTCCCTGACCTTCATAGTATAAATCCTCTGGCTGATTGCCGTAGAAACGTCCTCTATGGGAATATAGCCCTCCTTATTGACTTTCTTGACCGTAGCAATGAAGAAGTAATTGTTGTTCACGGTGATTATATCGGAGGCCTTGCCCGCCTTGCTGTCAAATGCCCACCTCGTAACCTCCTTGGCATTTGTGATTCCGCCGAAATTGGACGTAGCCTCGGTTATGGTAAGGGGATGAGAATACACGTGAGTAGAGTCAACAGCCCTTCTGTAGCCCTCATAAGAGTTCTTTGCTATGGAAGCGAAGGTATTTGCCTGTGAATAGTAGTTGTTGTAAGTCTCCCTGCTTGCGAGGGCGGTCTTCTCAAGTATGGCCACCTGCTTCTTAAGTACGGGACGGGTCTTTTCGGTCACGAGAACCACGTGCGAGCCGTACTGGGTATTCAGCACGAAAGGACGGTTGACATCGGCCTCGATTACCGACTCGAATCCGGGAATCATATAGGTCTGGGTCATCCAGCCTATGCTTCCAAGTTCACCGTCAGCAGCACTTGCCACGTCTGCGGAATAGCTCGCGACAAGGTTGGAGAAGTTTGCTCCCCTGTTGACTACACCCACAAGACTGTCTGCAAGCTCTCTGGCATTACTCCCCTGAAGCAGGATGTGCTTCACGTACACTGAATCCGGCAACATCCTGGAATCCATTACGCGGGCCGCAAGGAAGGTGTTTCCTGACCTTACGATAGGGCTCACCTCATTAGCGGCGTCACCGAACACGTATTCGTTGAGTTGCCTGTTGACAGTATTCAATTCACCGGCCTTGTACCAGTATTCTGAATAGGACTGGTCGGAGTTGCGCAGGAGGAAGTTCCTCATATTGTCAGTCGTTGCGAATTCGTCGTAAGCCGTATTCATCTCATCCGAGGTGGCAAGCACATCGGCCTCTGAAGGAACGACTTCGAATACCACGTACTCTATCTCGCGGCTCGCTCCCTGCTTGAAGAAGTTCTTGTGCTTCTTGTAGTAGTCCTTGATTTCCGCCTGACTGACAGTTACCGTGGTGTCCCTGACTACGGGATACATAGTCAGACAGTAGTCTACATCGGCGGAAGTGTTGTTGAGGGCAAGTGCATCTGCCAACTGAAGCGCATTCTCATAGTTCGACGCAGCGAAGAGAGCGCCGTATTTCGCATAATACTGCTGGTTGTAGATACTGGTCTGCAGATAGTTCCAATAGGTGCGGAGCATGCCCGTCTGGTCAGCATTGACATTGTCGATAAAGGCATTCAGCATGTCAACGGAGAAGTAGCCGGACTCGTCCATGAAAATGGGATTCTGGTACATCAGAGGCGAAAGCGACTCACCCGAAACGAGGTCCACAAGTTCCTTGTCCCCGACATTGATTCCCGCGTCCTTGGCATTGTTAATGAACATGTACTTGTCCAGGAGGTTCTGCCATGCGGCATCCCTTATCTGCTGCTGCATCTGCTCGCTCTGGACAGAAGAACCGGTCATCAATTCGTTGATAGCCGTGAACCTATCCACCTCTTCCTGAAATTCTGTATAAGAAATCCTCTTTCCGTCAATTTTTCCTATGTCATACTTCGACGACATGGAGTTCAAGGCCGACTCCAAAGTACCGGGGTCGATGATGAACGAGAGGAGGGCGAGCGCGATAATCACGGAAATCACGACGCCGAACTTAACGCGTATTTTTTCAAGTACCGCCATATTAATGCTTTATTATATTATTTCAAACAAGGCTGCGAATTTAATTATTTTTTTGGAAAAGGGCCAATAAAATTCACAGAATCAATGATTACCGCAGTCGTATCCTTTACAGTAAGCATATAACTGTCAAAGGGATTGAAAAGTTTTGAGTTACGCATGCGGTCATCCGAACGCATACCGTAGCCCTGGGTAAAACCGTCGGGAGAGTAAAGCTTGACATAGCAGTCGGTATATATCTCCTTGTTGGTCTGGTCCCAGTAGACTGTGTCAGTCTCCATGGTTTCCTGCTTCAACACATTATGCAGAATGACATTGCCGAAGGCCTCCCAAAGTTCTTCTTTCTCCGGGTCGTTGCCCTTGGGGAGGGTATGCCGTGCATAGTCGGCCACTATAACCGACTCCAACAGGCCTTCATCGTCATAGCCGAAAACCGAGATTCCACTGGGAAAATAGTCGTAACTCGCCTCGCTTCCCTCGTAATGCTCCATCACCCTTGCCTCGAGCCGCAACTCCACTGAACCGTTCTTGGTCCGGACCGCAAACATGTCGTCAATGGTCTGCATGGGAGTCTGGGACAGGTCCAGTCTCTCGGCCTCTCCAATCTTTCCACCGCAGGAAACTAAAGCACTGGCAATCACAATAGTGACTGCCAGTGACTCGACTATATTAGGATGTCTGTCCAAAAATTACTTGTTGGTGCGTACAGTGGTGGTGGTTCTCAATCCATTGCAAACCACAGTGTAGGACTGTCCGTCGACAAGGTCATACATGAACGCCTCGGCGGCCTCAGGGAAGTACACGCTGTACTGGCTGATGTACCTGTTGGCTTCCTCGGTGAGCGATGAATCAGCGCTCTTGGCCCTGTTCATGTAATCGCAGGCAACCCAGAAAGGAGCACGCCTGGAGATGTCGTCCGTTCCGCAAGTAGATGATGCCCAGATAGTTCCGATAAGGAAGTAAGCCTTTCCCTTGAGTTCGTCGGAAGTCTCGACAACCTTGTTTGCGCACTGGTAAGCCTTGGTGTTCTGTCCGTTCTTGAAGCAGTACACCGCGAGCTCGTACTGCCACTCGGCATCGGTAGCGGCGTCTGAATCCTCGGCGGCAATGGCAGTCTCCAGGTACTTGACAGCTTCATCCACGTTGTTCCTGGAAGAATGGAGCTTGAACAGATAGTAGGCTGAATTTGCTGTAGGATTGAGGTTGTTCATCGTGGTGACAGCATTCAGATAGAGGTCGTTGTCAGTACATCCCTCGGTCATGGTCATGGTCTGCACGATGTTGGTGGCGACATCAAGATTATTGGGGTCGGCCTCATACCTCGGAGTAAGGATTTGTATGAGGTTGTCGCAACTTGCCACCTTGCTCGCGGCAAAGAGACTTCCCATGTCGTTCTTGATGTTCTCGTTCTGAGTCTTCTCGTCATCGTTCCTCGCTGCGAGCTTCTCGATGAGTTCCGCATTCCTCTGGTAAACCCCTATGACTTCTTCTGCGTCTATGGCTCCGGACTGGAAAAGGTTGATTGCCGCCTGAAGGTCGAACAGGAGGAGAGTGTTCTTGGTCTGCTCCCCGTTCTTGCTGATAATATCTTCGAATCCGTCGTACTGTTTGCGATAATCATTCTTCAAGTAATTTGAAATGTCGGTACCCTTGTTGTTCAATGCAGCAACGGCGTAATTGGGATAGTACTCAGCCCTGGTGTCGTGAAGAGTGAGGAGAGTGTCCACGAGGGCATCCCTGTACTCGGGATTGTTCTGGTTTGCAACAATAAGTCTGCGAACGAGGGCTGCTCCCTCGATAAGCATGTTCTGGCTTGCGGTGGCAGGGCAGAGCTCATAGGCCTTTCTCCAATTGGGGGTCGCCTCGTCATACGCATTCTGCTTGTAGTACTCCCTGTAGTAGGAGAGGTACTTGATGCATTCAGCGCTGTCTGGACCCCATTTTCCCTGTGCGGAGGCATCAATGTTGCCGATGAACGCAACGGCAACAGACAAAATCACAAAAGCTAACTTTCTCATGTTTGTTTTATAAAATTGATTAATCATAGAGGGTCTTCTGGAACCAGATGTCAAAGATATTAATTCCTATTGAAAAATTGATATATCTTTCGCGTAAAATATTGTTGGAAAGTGAACCGCGTTGTCCTATCTCTACTCCCACACTCAATCCGTTGTACCATCTGTATATCGGAAGCGTCATTCCAAAGGTGACTCCGACCGACGGCACGAGAGCGCCGTTCATTGTATAATAGTCCGTCTTGTAGTACGCACCGGCCCGGTACGCAACCCTTTTCATGTAATACCTGATGTCGGTAATGTTGGGTATATACTCGAATCCTACCCTGTACGCCTCGCAAAGAGTTGTGGTAAAAGGATTTGTAGATGCGTTGTATCCGCTGAGCCCCTCTATGCCGGAGCCTGTCCAGTCCGCCCTGGTGTAGTTCACTTCGACCATCCACTTGTTGTTCCTCTTCAAACTCAATCCCACACCTATTTCCCCGGCTATCCTCGCATTGCGGGTGAGCCCTATGGTGTCCGCCTTGTAATAGAGCGTATCGGCGGTCGTCGAACTCGAGGAGTACCGTGTGGCATCATAATAGCCTTTCAGTTTGGCTCCGGTGGAATACGTGGCGCCCAAACCGAGAACCAGTCTGCCTATAGGTTGCTCGTACTGTAAACCGAAGGTTCCTCCGACTCCGCTTATCTCAAGGTTGTCAGTGCTCACCATGCTCCTGTAGGCGGAATCACTGAAGGATGTACGGTACTCTTTCTCTATGCTGCCGAAATAATAGTCCACCTGCGCTCCGAGTGACAGCCTGTTGAAGAATGTGACTCCAGCTGCCGCAAAAATCTTGTACACACCTCCGATTCCGCTCGCCTGGGTCGATGCACCACCCAAGGAATTGATATATACGTCATCGTAGGGGATAAGGTAGTCGAATCCGGTGTTGCTGTACGAGTTTATGCCCAGCATCATGGCAGACCTGCGCTGAATGGGGAAAGAAATCGCGAAATCACCCATATTAAAGATGTTATTCGCTGAAAGCATCCCGTCCTGACGGAAATAAGTATTCTTGTTACTGAGAGAGAAGTCAGCCATGAATGAGAGAGAATCCCTTGCCGTAACCGA
Source organism: uncultured Muribaculaceae bacterium (assembly GCA_964569595.1). GTDB lineage: Bacteria > Bacteroidota > Bacteroidia > Bacteroidales > UBA932 > Cryptobacteroides. The sequence continues at coordinate 39,185 of CAZMTY010000001.1, read as the reverse complement.
TGCAGGGTTCAACATGTTCAGATACCTTCTGTTTCTCGTTGCTATTCCTACCCCGCCCATCGTTTTGTTGTATGCCGACCCAGGGGTGCTGAGGTCTCCGATTCCTACAATAGAATAAGGTGAATAACCGCCATAGGCTTCCTGAGCCTCAGCAAAAACCGCACTGCACAACAATGCAATGACGGATATCAAAAATCTACTTGATGTTTTTGTTGACATATCCATCAGTTATCAGGGCAAGACCCATCAATTCCAGATTACAAACCACAAAAATGGAGTTTTTCATCTTCTTGGCAAAATAAATGGCATCTCCACCGGTAAAAATCACAATATTATCCGGTTTTTGGCGAATGTAGCCCTCCGTTTCAAACATTATGCCCAAAATCACCCCCGTCTCAATCGACGAGGTTACGGAGTTCCCCTCGGGCAATATGTTCTCCGGCGTATCCACAAGGGGCAGGGCCTTGGAATAGCGGTTCAGCGCCTTGAACCTCGTCCGGCATCCGGGGGAGATGTTGCCACCCATATACCTTCCGTCAGAATTCAGGAAATCCACGGTCAGGGTAGTGCCGAAGTCGAACACGGTGCAGCTCTTGCCCTTGAACAGGAATCTCGCAGCTATCAGTCCCGCAGCCCTGTCGCAGGAAAGATATTCGGGAAAATCGTACTTGAGCAGGTAGTTGGTGTGGTTGCTGTCAAGTATCAGAAGATGCCCGCACTCGGCTCTGAATAAGCGTTCTTCCTCCTCCGATATGGGATATACGGAAGCAATCGTGAGGACTTCGGGCTTCTCCTTTTCCGTCAGGGACAGGAGGTATTCCATCCTCTTTTCTCCCTGATAGCGGAAAGTCTTTCCGAGTGTCGTACCGTCAGACCAGGCAGCCTTGATAGCCGTGTTTCCTGTCAAAACGAGAAGGTTCGCCATTATTGAATCAGTTGAAAACTCGCGAATTTACGAAATTTTCATCTTAAGTTATCCAAAATGTCGTAAGCCTGTTTCAGGGATTTCACATTTCTGGCTATCAGCTTCAGCTGGGTGCCGCTCTGCTTCATTTCCAGGCTGCCGGGCGAGGCGGAGATTTTCGTCACGAGTTTCCCGAAGCTCTCCGACTTATAGTAAGGCGACATGGGGTTGGAGACAAAGAAAGCTATCAGCAGGCCGTTCTTGACTATAACCTTCTCGAAGCCCATTGACGCACCGGCATTCCTTATCCTTACGACGTAGAGCAGATTCTCCAGTTCGGCAGGCATCTTGCCGAATCTGTCCTCCAACCTGCGGGCGTAGTTGTCGGTCTCCCTGTCGGAATTCATGGAGTCTATGGCCCTGTATATACGTATCTTCTCGGCAGTAACGTCTATATATTCGTCAGGAATCAGGGCGGGCTGGTCGGTCTCCACGGTACAATCGGATACGTAGTGGCCCCGCTCGTTCCTTGTAGTCATACCCGTCTCCACTCCCAATTCCTCCATAGCCTCGGAAAGTATCTTCTGATAGGTCTCGAAGCCCATTTCGGTTATGAAACCGCTCTGTTCGGCTCCCAAAAGATTTCCTGCTCCTCGTATATCCAGGTCCTGCATGGCTATGTTGAAGCCGCTGCCGAGGTCAGAAAATTCCTCAATCGCCTTGAGCCTTCTGCGGGCGTCATCGGTTATGCTGGCGAGAGGGGGAACTATGAGGTAACAGAAGGCCTTCAAGTTGGACCTGCCCACGCGTCCCCTCAACTGGTGAAGGTCGCTGAGGCCGAACTTCTGCGCCTGGTTTATTATTATAGTATTGGCGTTGGGTATATCCAGGCCGTTCTCTATCAGGGTAGTGCAGAGAAGCATATCGAAGTCGCCCCGCATGAACTCCAGCATGATGTTTTCGAGTTTGCGGGCCTCCATCTGGCCGTGGGCCACGGCTATTTTCATGTCCGGCACCAACCTGTGGAGTATTTCATATATGGAATCCAGCTCATCAACCCTGTTGTGCAGGAAGAACAGCTGCCCTCCACGGTTGAGCTCGTAGTTTATGATGCTTCTGATTTCCTTTTCATCGAAGAGTATGATTTCTGTCTGGACTGGAATGCGGTTGGGCGGGGGAGTGTTGATAATGCTGAGGTCCCTTGCACCCAGCAGGGAAAACTGCAGGGTTCTGGGTATGGGGGTGGCGGTAAGGGTAAGGGTGTCCACCGAAGCCTTCAGTGTCCTGAGCTTTTCCTTGGCGGAGACACCGAATTTCTGTTCCTCGTCTATTATGAGCAATCCCAGGTCCTTGAACACGAATTCCTTGCTGAGTATCTTGTGCGTACCTATGAGCACGTCTATCTCTCCCGAGAGCAAACGCTGCTTTATGTCCTTGATTTCCTTGGCGGTCCTGAGACGGCTGACGTATTCCAAATTGCAGGCAAGGTTCTGCAGGCGCTGTCTGAAGGTGTTGTAGTGCTGCAGTGAAAGTATGGTAGTGGGTACGAGCACCGCCACCTGCTTGCCGTCAGTAACGGCCTTGAACGCAGCTCTTATGGCTATTTCCGTCTTTCCGAAGCCCACGTCTCCGCAGACCAGCCTGTCCATGGGGCAGTCGTCCTCCATATCCCTTTTCACAGCCGCCGTAGCACTTTCCTGGTCGGGAGTATCCTCGTACATGAAAGAAGATTCAAGTTCCTCCTGCAGATAGGTATCCGGAGAAAAGGCGAAACCCTTGGAAGCACGGCGCTTGGCGTAAAGCATTATGAGTTCCTTGGCTATGTCCTTGACCTTGGACTTGGCGCTGGCCTTGAGCGTGCTCCATGACTTGGAACCTAACTTGTTGATACGGGGAGGCTCGCCGTCCTTGGACCTGAAACGGGAAATCTTGTTCAGCGCGTGTACGGACACGAATACCACATCACCGTCCTTGTAGGTTATTTTCACGACTTCGTGGATGCGGTTCTTGTCGTCCCTCATCCTCACGAGCCCTCCGAACACGCCTACGCCGTGGTCTATATGCACCACATAGTCGCCTATATTGAAGGAGTTGAGGTCGTTGATAGTCAATTGTTCGCTCTTCTCCACGCTGCGCCTTATGCTGACCCTCTGGAAACGGTCGAAGATTTCGTGGTCGGAATAGCAGCAGACCCTGTTCTCGTGGTCTACGAAGCCGCGGTGTATGGTCTTCCCCTTCACGAACTCCGGCATCAGACCTCCGTTCTGGAAAAGTATGGACTTTATCCTTTCGAGCTGCGTCTCCTTGTCTCCGTATATCCTCACCTTGTAGCCGTGTTCAAGGTGGCTGCGTATATCTTCGGTCAATATTTCGAAATTCTTGTTGAAGGAGGGCTGGGGGGCTATACGGAACTGTACCTGCCCGTCTTCGCTGACCTCCTCCGAAAGGGGGGTGTCGAAGTAAACAGCCTTGAACTTTGAGCTCAGAGGAATGAAATCCGCATCCCTGTACATGTCGAAAGAGTCGAACCAGACAAGCGTATCACGGGGGAGTATGCTGAAAATACTGACGGAATCATCTTCTTCGGAGCTGTTGACGTCGGGCACTATTTTCATTTCGTTCTCCTGGGATATGGAGAGCTGGGTATTGCAGTCGAAAAGGTTTATCTTCTCTATTTCGTTGCCCCAGAATGAAATACGGTACGGGCGATTATTGGAATACGAGAATATGTCGACTATAGAGCCTCTGATTGCGTATTGTCCGGGTTCGGATACGAAATCCGCCCTTTCGAAGCGTGCGGACGAGAGTATCCTTACTATCTCGTCATGGGATATTTCGTCGCCGGGACGCAGTTTCAAGACCGATTCCTTCATGGTGGAAACCGGAGGAACGCTTTCGCTCAGGGCTTCGGGATAGCTGACAACCACCCGCATACCCTCGTCTTCCGACATGATACTCGCTATGGCGGCGGTGCGCTGCACGGACAGGGAGGACTTGTAGTTGCTCCTCTCCACATTCTTGCCCGATTCCGGCAGAAAGAAGACCCTGTCGCCCTCGATGAGACTGTAAAGGTCGGAAGTACAGTATTCCGCACTCTCTTTGTCGGGGAGTATCACAAGTTGCAGTCCTTTCTCTGCCACCTGGCTTAACGTGAACCACTTTGCAGACAGAAAGAGTCCGCGGCAATACACTTTCTGCAGCCTTCCCGCCTTCTCCGCCAGTATGCCGCAGCTGTTTGAACTTATCAACATTTAGCCGAAAATATTATTGAAAACCTGTTGATAAGTATGTTGATAACCGGGGTATGACTGTTCAAAATTCCGTGAGCAGAAGTTTTCAACATCGCCGTACACAGGTTTTCAACATATTTATCAACTATTGTCATCCTGCCTAATTAATTGAAATATAAAGACTTAATAGAGTCATCAACATTTCAACAGGCCCAACATAAACAACAAAAATTATAAATAAAAGACTATATTTGTAGCCCGATTGTCTAAGCGCGCTATGTCAGAATTCAATCCTCATAACACAAACGAGGGCAAAGATAAGGATTTGGATGGAATTATCCGGCCACAGGAACTTCATGATTTCACTGGCCAAAAGGAGATTGTGTCCAATCTTTTGATATATGTCACGGCCGCGAAAATGCGTGGCGAGGCGCTTGACCATACTCTTTTCCACGGCCCTCCCGGCTTGGGCAAGACCACTCTCGCACATATCATAGCTAACGAGATGGGGGCCAACATCAAGATTACTTCCGGACCCGTACTTACAAGACCCGGCGACCTTGCGGGCCTTCTGACTTCGCTCGACAGCGGTGACGTCCTTTTTATAGATGAAATACACCGCCTTCCCGCGGACGTGGAGGAGTATCTCTATTCGGCTATGGAAGATTATGCGATTGACATAATGATAGACAAGGGGCCCGGGGCCAGGTCGGTGAGGATAGGCTTGAATCCCTTCACCCTTGTAGGGGCGACCACACGTTCCGGCTTGCTTACGGCTCCGCTCAGAGCGAGGTTCAATATTACCTTCGCTCTCGAATATTATGATACTGACGACCTTGAGAGGATTGTACGACGCAGCGCGCGCATACTGAAAGTGGAGATAGACAGCGATGCGGCGAGGGAAATAGCCCTGAGAAGCCGCGGGACTCCGCGTATTGCCAACTCCCTGCTCAAAAGGGTAAGGGACTTCGCCCAGGTGGAAGGTAACGGAAAAATAGACCTCAAGATTGCGAAGTACGCATTGGACAGGCTGAGGATAGACACGAGGGGGCTGGATTCCATTGACAACAGGATACTCAGGACTATTATTACCAATTTCAAGGGAGGACCCGTCGGAGCGAATACCATTGCCACGGCAATAGGGGAGGATCAGGGTACCTACGAGGAAGTTTACGAGCCTTTCCTGATCAAGGAGGGTTTCATAGTACGTACGCAGAGGGGCAGGGTAGCGACCGACCTTTCTTACGGTCATTTAGGAATAGACCCCGCCTCAGGCAGTTTGGCTGAGAACAGTTTATTTTAATGAAACTATAACAATTTAAGGAAACAATATTCTAATGTCTGACAAGTTAATTTCCAAAATCCCTGAGGGACCTCTGGAGAGCAAATGGAAAAAGCGCAAGGCTGAAATCCATCTTGTGAGTCCCAATAACAAGAGAAAACTTGAAATCATTGTAGTGGGAACGGGTCTCGGAGGCGCATCTGCCGCCGCTTCACTCGGTGAACTGGGCTACAACGTTAAAATTTTCTGCATCAGCGATTCACCTCGTCGCGCGCATTCCATTGCCGCACAGGGAGGTATCAATGCTGCGAAGAACTACCAGAACGACAATGACTCGGTCTATCGTCTGTTCTACGACACCATCAAGGGTGGTGACTACCGTGCCCGTGAGGCGAATGTTTACCGTCTTGCAGAGGTGAGTGCAGCCATTATCGACCAGTGTGTTGCCCAGGGTATTCCATTTGCCCGTGAGTACGGCGGATACCTCGCCAACCGCTCATTCGGCGGAGTGCAGGTAAGCCGCACTTTCTATGCCCGTGGACAAACCGGACAGCAGCTCCTTCTCGGTGCCTACGCTTCTCTCAACAAGGAGATTGCCAACGGGACCGTGAAGTCCTATCCTCGTCACGAGATGCTTGACCTTGTAATTGTAAACGGTCAGGCCAAGGGTATCATCGCCCGCAATCTCGTTACAGGTGAGCTCGAGCGCTTCGGAGCACACGCCGTGGTTATTGCTACCGGTGGCTATGGCAATGCCTACTTCCTTTCGACCAACGCCATGAACAGCAATGGTTCAGCCGCCTTGCAGTGCTTCAAGAAGGGTGCTTATTTCGCTAATCCCTGCTTCGCCCAGATACATCCTACCTGTATTCCCGTTCACGGAGACCAGCAGTGCAAGCTTACGCTCATGAGTGAGTCTCTGCGTAATGACGGACGTATATGGGTGCCCAAGAAACTTGAGGATGTAAAGAGGCTGAGGAATCATGAGGTCAAGCCTTCTGAGATTCCGGAGGAGGAAAGGGATTACTATCTCGAGCGCCGCTATCCGGCTTTCGGTAACCTCGTTCCCCGTGATGTAGCTTCACGTGCTGCAAAGGAGCGCTGTGATGCCGGTTTCGGTGTGAATGAGACAGGAAAGGCGGTATTCCTTGACTTCTCGGATGCTATCAGGCGTTTGGGACACAAGAGGGTAGAGGAGCGTTACGGCAATCTCTTCGAGATGTATGAGAAGATAACCGATTCCTCACCCTGGAAAGAGCCTATGATGATTTATCCCGCCATTCACTATACTATGGGAGGTATTTGGGTTGATTACGACCTTCAGACTACTATTCCCGGCCTGTTCGCCATAGGAGAGGCAAACTTCTCCGACCATGGTGGAAACCGCCTCGGTGCATCTGCGCTCATGCAGGGTCTGGCTGACGGCTACTTTATTCTTCCTGTGACTATAGGTGATTATCTTTCCAATAAGTTCGCGGAGCCCAAGACCGATGTGAATACTAAGGAGTTCGATGAGGCTGAGAAGGCTGTTCAGGACCGTATTGACAGGCTGTTCGCTATCAACGGCACCAAGACTGTGGATTCTTTGCACAAGAAGCTCGGCAACATAATGTGGGAGTACGTCGGTATGGCCCGTGAGGAGTCCGGACTCAAGACTGCCATTAAGGAGATACGCGAGTTGAAGGAGGAATTCTACAAGGATGTGAAGGTACCCGGAAGCCAGTATGAGTTCAACCAGGAACTTGAAAAGGCTCTCAGACTCGAGGATTTCTTTGAGATTGGCGAACTTATGGCCCGTGATGCCCTGCACAGGGAGGAGTCCTGCGGAGGACATTTCCGCGTGGAGAGCCAGACCGAGGAAGGCGAGGCAAAGCGCGATGATAAGAACTTCATGTACGTTGCCGCCTGGGAGTACAAGGGAGAGGGCAAGGAACCCGAGCTTCATAAGGAACCCTTGAAGTATGAGTTCATTAAGGTTGCAACCAGAAACTACAAAGACTAATCAGATGCATTTCACTTTAAAGATATGGCGCCAGAAGAACGCCAAGGCCAAGGGCCATTTTGAAACATACCAGATTTCAGGTATAGAGGAGGACGCCTCCTTTCTGGAAATGCTTGATATACTTAACGAGCAGTTGATTCGGGAAGGTTGCGACCCCGTTGCAGTGGAACGTGGATGCAAGAGCAGCGGTCCCGTTTCCTTCGACCATGACTGCCGCGAGGGCATTTGCGGTGCCTGTTCGCTTTATATTGACGGGCGTGCCCATGGTCCGGATGATCATGTGACCACCTGCCAGCTTTTCATGAGGCATTTCAAGGACGGAGCAACTATTACTGTCGAGCCCTGGAGAAGTGCGGCTTTCCCGGTAATCAAGGACCTTGTAGTGGACCGTACTGCCTTCGATAAGATTCTGCAGGCTGGCGGATTCATTTCCGTGCGTACAGGTGCTGCCCAGGATGCCAATAATATTCTCATTTCTCACGATAAGGCGGAGGAGAGTATGGATGCTGCGGCCTGCGTAGGTTGCGGAGCATGTGTGGCTACCTGCAAGAACGGTTCTGCGATGCTTTTCGTGGCTGCAAGGGTAAGTTCTCTTGCTCTTCTGCCTCAGGGTAGGCCCGAAGCTGCCAAGAGGGCCCGCTCTATGGTTGCCAAGATGGATGAGTTAGGTTTCGGTAACTGTACCAACACCCGTGCTTGTGAGCTTGAGTGTCCTAAGGGTATCACAGTTTCTCACATTGCAAGGCTTAACAGAGAGTTCCTCAAGGCCAAGTTCTCACAGTAGCAGTTTTCCTGTTATAGTTTATTCTATGGGGGCAGGTCGAGACTTTTGACCTGCCCCTTTTCCGTTTTTCTTGTTAGATTGCGCCGTTCTTCACTACCTGCAGAGGTGGAGTATAATCCTAAATCGGTCAATAGAGGCTGATTATTTGCGTTTCTTGTTATAATATACTGATAAACAGCGATTTGTAAGTCTAATTTCTAATGGCTGCCATTTGAAAGTTAGACTTATAATGTATTCGTTTTCAATACTTTACAAACAAGACTACGAAATAAGCTATTCTAACGACCGATTTGGGCTTAATACATAAATTTCGTTTGTATTTCTACCACAGGAAGTTGTTAAAGGGGTAGCGGCCTGCATGTATCTCTGCAACCATTTTGTATATGTCGTCGCGCAGTTTATCTATCCCTTCCTTTTTTAACGCCGAGATGAAGATACAGGGTATTTTCTTTTCCTTTATCCATTTGTTCTTCACTTCCTCGAGGCTGAAATGTCTCTCCGTTCTGGGCTCCATTGAGAATTCATCATACTCCAAGGGTGCGTAAGCATCTGTCTTGTTGAATACTACATAGACAGGTTTGTTGGATGCAGAAATGTCTTTCAGTGTCTTTTCCACTACTTCCATTTGTTCCTCATAGTCGGGATGTGAGATGTCCACGACGTGTATGAGTATGTCTGCCTCACGTACCTCGTCGAGTGTGCTTTTGAAGGCTTCTATCAGTTGGGTAGGCAGTTTGCGTATGAATCCCACGGTGTCGCTCAGCAGGAAAGGCACGTTGCCTATTACGACCTTTCTGACTGTAGTATCAAGCGTAGCGAAAAGTTTGTTTTCCGCAAAAACGTCGGATTTTGACAGCAGGTTCATAAGGGTTGATTTCCCTACATTGGTATAGCCGACTAAGGATAGCCGCACAAGTCCGCCTCTGTTGCTTCTTTGTGTAGCCATTTGTTTGTCAATACGTTTGAGCTCCTCTTTCAGTTTGGTTATTCTCTCCCTAACTATACGCCTGTCTATTTCTATCTGGCTTTCACCCATGCCGCCACGGGTTCCTATACCTCCGCGCTGTCTTTCGAGATGAGTCCACATTCCTGCAAGTCTCGGCAGCAGGTAATTGTATCTCGCGAGTTCGACCTGAGTCTTTGCGTATGCGGTTTTGGCTCTTTGAGAGAAGATTTCGAGGATGAGACTTGTCCTGTCTATGACGCTTGATGTCTTGATTACCTTTTCTATATTCCTTTGCTGCATACCCGTGAGCTCATCGTCGAATATAATATATGCTATATCGTTTTCTTCGCAGTATGCAGCGATTTCTTCCAGTTTTCCGCTCCTTATGTATGTGGCTTTTTCGGGCTTGTCAACCCTTTGTATGAATTTTCTGTCGCTTTCAGCCCCGGCTGTGTGGGCAAGAAATTCAAGTTCGTTGAGATATTCGAGTATTTTTCTTTCGTCGTCGTACTGTTTTATAATCCCGACGAATACGGCTTTTTTGCTCTTTGTATTATCCATATCGGATTATTCTTGTTAGAATTCTAAAATTACTTCATTTGAACAGATTTCCCAAATATACTGCTGATTCCCTCTTGATTGTGGAAAGGGTATGTTCGTTTTACTTGTTTTCTTGCTTCTGTTTTTATAATGCTTTCCCTGTTTCTTTTGCTTCAAAAGGCTTTTTAGTGTTACTTCTAAATTTCTCCCTACAGTTGTTTATAAGGCTGTCAAACGGGCTTTAAATCTTAGATTGCGCTTGATTTCTGCCTCCCTGTTTATCTGTTTTTTACATACCGTTTAAATTTCTTTTACGTCCCTTGCTTTCTCGTGTCATTGGTTTTCTTTGTTGGTTTCAGTTTCCAGGCATTTTATTTATATGCCTTTATAATACAACAAGTGTCGTCCTTTGCATGGGCGACACTCGTTATATGACTTTTGTAAGGATTCTACTACCTAAGCTGGAAGATTACAGGGAAGGTGTAGGTTACCTTTACTGCGCGGTCTCTCTGGCGGCCGGGCTCCCACTTGGGTGAGCTGGAAACAACGCGTACGGCCTCTGCATCGAGTGAAGGGTCAACTCCACGAAGAACTCTTACATTCGTAACGCTTCCGTCGGGCATTACCGTAAATTCGAGCATCACACGACCTGAAACACCGTTCTCCTTTGCTATCTCAGGATATTCGAGATTTCTACCTACCCAAGCCGCGAAGCTGTTGGCGTCTCCGCCCATGAATGTAGGCTTAACCTCTACGAGCATGAAAGGAATGGCTTCCTCTTCGATAGCCTCCTCTGCCACCTGCTCAACGTAGTCCATGATCTCTACACCAATGTTTGCATCGTACTCGAGGTTGATGAAGCTTTCCTCAATGTGAATGTCATCGTCCACGATTTCGATCTGGTCTGAAAGTACAGGGATTTTCGGTACTTCAGGGGGAGGAGGGGGAGTTTCCTGCTGGGTGATAGGAATAATTTCCTCCTCTATGAGTTCTACATTGTCTGCGACGAGGGTCGCCTGTTTTTTCTCTGTGCTGGTCCATTCGAATGCGAAGAGGAGAAGACCAAGAGAAACTACGAAACCGATTTCTACATACAGAATCCTTCTGTTTTTAAGATCGGCTTTTGGTGTTTTTTTGACTTCCATATCTCGTTGTTTTACATTTTCTTCCAATTGCCAAAGATAGAAATATTTAATTTCAATTCCAATATTTTAGTAGATTTGCCAAAATTTTATTTATGGTCCGTTATTTTAGTGAGCAAATTGATTTTGTTTTAAGAGGCAGGATGTGGAGACGTCGCTGGCTGAGTGCCGTGGCTTCTGATGAAGGCAGGATAATTGGCGATGTATCAATAATTTTCTGTTCTGATGACTATATTCTTGACGTGAACCGTAAATATCTTGGGCATGACTATTTTACTGATATTATTACCTTCGATTACTGCTCTGGAAACAAAATTTCCGGCGACCTCTTTATAAGTATTGATACGGTCAAGGATAACTCTGGCTTTTATCAAACGGATTTTGAGGATGAGTTGGACAGGGTGATGGTTCATGGAATTCTTCATTTGGCAGGTTATGGTGATTTCACGGATGAGGAGAAGAAGGTAATGAGAGAGAAGGAAGATTTCTATCTTTCCAAAAGGGGAGAGTATTGCGGATGAGCGGGACGTTTTATGATATAATAGTCGTAGGTGGCGGTCATGCCGGTTGTGAGGCTGCGATGGCTGCTGCCAATATGGGTTCTTCAGTTCTTCTCCTGTCCATGGACATGACAGGCTTTGCAAGAATGTCGTGTAATCCTGCAGTCGGGGGTATAGCGAAAGGACAGATAGTAAGAGAAATAGATGCGCTTGGAGGGTATACAGGGATTGTCACGGACAGTTGCACTTTACAGTTCCGTATGCTCAACAAATCCAAGGGTCCAGCCATGTGGAGTCCCCGGGCTCAGTGCGATAAAGTGCAGTTTTCAGCGATATGGCGTAAATTGCTTGAAACTAATTGTAACTTAAATATTTTCGCGGATTCTGCTGTTTCTTTTCTCGTTGAGAATTCAAAAATTTCCGGTGTACGTACATCCACAGGGGCGATTTTTAAATCTCGCGCGGTTATTTTGACCGCCGGTACCTTCCTTTCAGGCTCGCTTTTTATCGGACGCCACAAAATGGAAGGCGGCCGGCTGGGTGAGATGGCCTCTTACGGGATAACTGAGCAGTTAAATTCTTTTGGGATCAGGTCGGGGAGAATGAAGACGGGGACTCCTCCGCGTATAGATATTTCTTCAATTGATACTTCTGTTTTTCCCAAGCAGTACGGTGATGAGAACCCGGGTCGCTTTTCTTTTCTTGACCGACCCTCCGCTGTCCAGGGCGAGCATCCTCAGATGCCATGTTTTATTTTGCATACTAATCCGCATGTGCATGAGATTTTACGCACGGGTTTTTCTGAGTCGCCACTGTTTACCGGGATGATTAATGGTATTGGTCCGAGGTATTGTCCGAGTATTGAAGATAAGCTGAGGATGTTTCCCGATAATGATGCACATCAGCTCTTCCTTGAGCCTGAAGGCAGGGATACGAATGAGTATTATCTCCAGGGCTTTTCTTCATCTTTGCCGTTGCAGGTTCAGCTCGATGCTCTCCATGCGATAAGTGGAATGGAGAAGGTGAGGATTTATAAGCCTGCATACGCTGTAGAGTATGATTATTTTGAACCGACCCAACTGCGGGCAACACTTGAGAGTAGAGCGATTGAAAATCTATATTTTGCAGGGCAGGTGAATGGAACTACCGGCTATGAGGAAGCGGCTGCCCAAGGCATAATGGCGGGCATTAATGCGCATCTGAAACTTCATAACAAGGAGCCTTTGGTTTTAGGAAGGGACCAGTCATATATTGGAGTTCTTATTGACGATTTGGTGACTAAGGGCGTGGATGAGCCGTACCGTATGTTTACTTCGAGAGCGGAGTACAGGATAATTCTTCGGCAGGATAATGCCGATTTTCGTCTTACCGGTATTTCTCATTCTATAGGTCTTTCTACTGACGAAAGGTATCGTTTAATGGAATATAAATATTCTTTAATCAATGAGTTAGAGGAATATTGCCATTCAACCCTTATTACCTCTGACAAGGTAAATCCTTATCTTCAGTCAGTAGGTTCAGCTGAGATTTCGGAATCGAAAAAGATAGCCGAATTAGCAAAGAGACATGAGACTAAACTTTCTGAAATCTTAAAAATCGTTCCACGTGGAACACTTTCAGAGGAAATTATTGAGAGTGTCGAGATTTCCATACGCTATAAGTCGTATATTGACAGGGAACTGCGGGCGGCAGAGAAACTGCATAGCTTGGAGAGATTGCTTATACCTGAAAATTTTGATTTTGAAAAGGTCTCTGGTCTTTCGATAGAGTGTAGGCAGAAATTGAAAAAGTATAAGCCTGCAACTATAGCTCAGGCTTCCAGAATCTCTGGAGTTTCTCCGTCGGATATTTCGGTTTTGCTCGTCTATTTCGGTAGATGATTGTTTCTCGTCTTTGAACTCGGATTATTTTGAGTCGTGTTTTGTTTATTGATGAAACGATTTTCACTTCCGCCGTGTTTCCCTGTAGCCCCTTTTCTGCCTTGATGTTCGCCGGTAGACTGGTTATTTAAGTTTTCGATAGAAGTTTTTAGCGTTGGCTCGAAGAAATGCGGGGGCTGTGTTTTGTGTTGTATCATATTTGGAAGACTACACAATTTCTTATCCTGCGAAATATTCAGGCGAGCGAAAATTATGGATGAATTCAGTGAGCGTCCTCGGTTCTTGTACGGACAGAAAATGTTTCTTTCGATTATTTAAAAATTCTATCGGGAGCGAGTTTAGTTTCTGTATATGCGGAAGTGTTTATTTTCTCTTATAGGTGTTTTATCACTTTCTGCGATTCGAGTTATTTTAGGGAGTAGTCAGAGAGGATAGTTTCTTGCCTCTTTTGAATCCGGAATTAAATGTAGAGGGGGTCAAGGTCTTGATAATTTTGCGAAAAATTGTTTATCGAAATCCTGTACGTGAGGGTAAGTGTGTTTTTTCGCCGTCAATAGTATTGGCGGGCGGGGATGTATTTAGACTTCTGACCTACTGTAAACGGATATTCTCGCGGTTGCGAAGATTTGCTTCACTGTGCTCTTACAGGATTTGGAATCCGTTTAGTTTTGATGTCGGACTAAGGGAGTTGATTTCGCTCCTGTGATTTTGCATCATGGTGGCCAACGAAATCAATTCTCCCTTTATTATGGACGGAGCTCGTGAAATAGTCTCCATTTGAACCATAGACATATTCACTGATTGATGCGTTGAGATTCTGATTAAAGCATCTTCAGCGCTGCCTTTATGATGTCCTCCACCTTGTATTCGGGGTTATTTTTAAGTATTGTCTGTATGGCTTTTGATATATTCGGCTTACTGAAGCCAAGATTTTGAAGTGCCGTTGCAGCTTCTTCCGCCTCAGCGTTGGTGGTCGAGTGAAGCAGGGATTCAAATGTCCCCTCTCCGCCCTTGACGATTTTATCCTTCAGTTCAAGTATAAGCCTCTGGGCTGTTTTGAGACCTATGCCCTTTATGGCTTTAAGTTTTGCGACGTTTTCCGAGAGTATTGTGTTCTGGAGTTCTTCCGGACTCATGGAGGAAAGTATCATTCGGGCGGAGGATGCGCCCATCCCGCTGACGCTCGTGATAGCCCTGAACAGGCTTCTTTCTTCTCTTGTGGCGAAGCCGTAGTCGGTTTCCAGGCCGTCGCGTTGGTTAAATTGCTTTTGAACGAAGATTTTTACATCGCTCTTTCCGTTAAGTTGTTCGTAGGTCTGGACTGAAATTTCCAGCAAGTAAGCTATACCGTTGTTTTCGACGATAGCCGAGGTTGGCGTAAGTTCCGCAAGTTTTCCTGAAATGTATTCTATCATGGGGCAAACTTACAGAAAAAAGAGAGTTTATGAAATTCGTGTAGCTGAAAATATATTCAGTCCAATTCAGCGGAACCGTCTCCCGACAACGAAATCCGCGTCATTACATTACATACCCGTAATATCCGAATAGCCCCAGAATCTCCATCATGGTTATCTGAGGCCTCGTTTTCTCTTAAATGAAGTGTCAAAGACGGGTTTATGAAATTCGTGTGGAGGAAAATGTATGATGTCGTGTAAATGCTGTCTCGGTTGCGAGAGAATTTGGATGTAAATGCTTCAAGTCTTAAAGTAAATGCGAGCGCTTCCGAAGAAGTAGCCGGTTTCCGGAAAATAGCAGTCAGATTCTAAAAGGAAGGGAGCAGTTTTCAGGGAAGATATATCAAGTCTGAATATTAATACGAGCTGTTTTTAGAGAAGATACGTCAGGTTTCCGGAAAATAGCAGTCGCTTTATTAAAGAGAAGTAAGCGGTTTCCGAAGAGGATGCGGCAAGTTGTGCTAAACAATTTTTGGAAAGAGGAGTACAGGTATCGACAGTGTTTTATCCGCGGTCTATGGCTGGACATAATCTGAAAAGATAGCAGGGAAAGCAAAAGTTATCTTTGAGATCTCAAGTTACCGGATGTTTGGAAGTTTATTACACCCTTTTCTTTGGAAACTATTCATTGTGGCCTTGCTCCTTTCAAATCAAGTAAACACCATTGCTCATAAAGTACAATAATGATGTTTCAAGATAGTAGTGTCCACTAAGAGTTTACTAAGTCAAGAAACTTTAATAATTGGGCGAAAATAAACCGGTCTCTATACATAATGGCCTGATTATGACCATAAAGTCAAGTTTAAGTCCGTTTTCCATAAAATTGCTTGTATCAAACTGAAGACCAGTTTATTCGAAGGAATGCCCTGAAATTTTAGTGGACACTTATGGTTTCAAGACCAAAGTAGACAGTTCCGTTTTCTTTTACCGCTTCAGTTGGGGCAAAGACTATTCTTGAGAGTATTTCTTTATATGAAAATCCAGGAAATACAGCAATTTTGCCTTAAACCCGGGGAGAGTGATCGTTTCCGAGATAAGTTTCAGCTGCCCGGCCTGTCGGTGTTTAGGGCAAGCCAGTAGAAGGATTGTTCATTTCCGGAAGATTTGTAGTGTAATTTCAAGGTATAGCAAATAAGCGAAATAATTGACCGTAGATAGAGATAAAAAAGTTAATTTTGCCGTCTTGGAATTAGAAAATTTCAATATGGATATTATATCGCTCAGGAAAGAATTTCCACAATTGTCGGAGCAAGTCCACGGAAAGCCTTTGGTATATCTTGACAATGCCGCGACTTCGCTCAGACCTTTGTGCGTTATAAACAAATGGAGCGAACTTTCGGGAAAATACAGCGCAAACATACACAGGGCAGTGCATTATATTTCTACTGTGGCTACAGATGAGTATGAGGCTGCAAGAGAGGAAGTAGCGCGTCGTATAAATGCCGATTCCCCTAAGGAAATAGTATTTACTTCAGGAACTACGGCGTCTGTTAATCTTTTAGCGTTCAGCTTCGGAGAGGCTTTCGTCAGGGAAGGCGACGAAATCGTCGTTGCGCAGAGCGAGCACCATTCGGACATAGTTCCATGGCAGATGATGTGTAAGCGGAAGAACGCCGTTTTGAAAGTTCTGCCCGTGGATGATGACGGGCGTCTGGAGCTGGAAAAGTTGGGTTCTATGATAGGGGAGAAGACCAGGATGGTTTGTGTAGCGCATATCTCGAATGTCCTCGGACTCGTGAATCCCATTGCTCGCATATCAGAGATTGTACACGCCAAAGATTCGCTGCTGTTTGTAGATGGTGCCCAGGGTATAGTTCATTCAGCTGTAGATGTGAGGGCTATGGGCTGCGATTTCTATGCGTTTTCGGGTCATAAGATGTACGCTGCACCAGGAACCGGGGTTCTCTATGGACGTAAGGACTTGCTTGAGTCCCTGCCGCCCTACATGGGAGGAGGCGAAATGGTGGAAACGGTAAGGTGGGAGGGAACTACTTACGCCCCTGTACCTCACCGCTATGAGGCTGGTACTCAAAACTTTGCATCAATACCTACACTCGTCAAGGCTTTCGGAATCATGGAGGAAATGGAGGGCGACGGGATGCGGGAATATTCCGGACAATTAATCGATTACCTTACCGGGCAATTAGAGTCCATACCGGGATTGAGGCTTTATGGGAACCCGGGAGTTCGCGAAGGCTACGAGTTCAGTAAAATTCCGCTCTTTTCGTTCTCCGTGGAACATGTGCACCATGAGGATTTGGCACTCATTCTCGATAAAATGGGAATTGCGCTGCGTTCAGGGCAGATGTGTGCGGAACCGCTTATGGACAGATATGGGGTTACGGGTATGTTGAGGGCGTCTTTTGCTCCGTACAACACGATAGAGGAGGCAGAATATTTCGTGAAATCGTTGAAGAAGGCAATAGAGATGCTCGCGATATAAGGGGAGAAGTTGAATGACTGACAAAGAGTTCGGGATATGGCCCGGAAGCCAAGAACAATATCAGTTATTTGAGTTTGCGAGGCTGAATAACTGAGCTGATTTTGGGCGTAACGGGACGAGGAATTTGACAGGAACAAGTAATAGAGAATAGCGAAAAACACTATACAAGGATTAAGGTAGAACAAAGAGCATACAGATTAACGGGAAAAGCAAGGTTTGCTATGTATCCAGTAGAGATTTAGACGCAATAGCTATAAGATATGGACATAGGCAGAATAGGCACAGGACCTTGCAGGAGAAAACAAAAAGGCGGCTCATTGCCCAAGCGGAAGAATCCCTCAGGCAATACCAATCAATAAAACGCGGCAAATGACTACGATTAAGGAAAGACAGGAAAGCATTATCGACGAGTTTTCGATGTTCGAAGACTGGCTCGACAAATATGAATATCTGATAGACCTCGGAAAGAACCTTGAGGGCTTCCCCGAAGAACTCAAGACCGATGACAGATTGATAAAGGGTTGTCAGTCACGAGTGTGGCTCGATGCGGAAATAAAGGACGGACGGGTCATTTTCCGGGCTGACAGTGATGCTATAATCACCAAAGGCATAATTTCGTTGCTCATATCGGTATATTCCGGCAGTACGCCGGCAGAGATTGCGGCTGACGATTTCGCCTTTATCGACAGGCTGGGCCTCAAGGAGAATCTTTCTCCGACAAGGGCAAACGGCCTCGTTTCAATGATACAGACAATAAATACCATAGCTAAGAATAATTTATGAACGGGGAGGAAACTAAAGAAAGCACGGTTCTGACACCCCAGGACGTAAAGGAACTCGCCCCTTTGTACGAGGACGTCGTGAGGGCACTCAAGCAGGTGTACGACCCGGAAATTCCGGTAAACATCTATGACCTCGGACTGATTTACGAACTCAACATTGACAAGAAACACGAGGTCTATATAAAGATGACCCTTACGGCCCCGAACTGCCCTATGGCCGACCAGCTTGTCGATGATGCCAAGAGGGCGGTGGAGATGACGCCGGGAATATCCAAATGTACCATAGACCTGGTGTTCGACCCGGTATGGGACAGGAGTCTGCTCTCGGATGAGGCGAGGATAGCCCTCGGAATGGACCCTGAATTCGACTGAGCGGAGAAAATACGGAATATGAAAGATGTATATTTTTCGTTAGGAGCGAACCAGGGAGACAGGAGAAGGGGTATAGAACTGGCCTTGTGCAGGCTTGACACCGAACTCGGAGGCAGACGCAAGGCCTTGTCCGGGATAATAGAAACCGAGGCCTGGGGCTTCAAGGGCGAACCCTTCCTTAACTGCGCGGTGTGTTATGAAACCGAACTTCCCGCCGTAGATATTCTATTGATTTGTAAAAAGATAGAAAAGGAAATGGGCCGGAACGAGAGCGTGGAACATGACTCGCGGGGCCGAAGGATATATCACGACAGGCCCATAGACATAGATATACTGCTGTACGGTAACGAGCACATCGACACGCCCGAGCTGAAGATACCCCATCCTCTCATGAAGGAAAGGGACTTCGTCATGCGTCCGCTCATGGAAATATGCGACTCAAAATACTTAAATTTGTAGGTTCGCCAGAACGCTAAACACAATCAAAGAAACGAAATTATGACTCAGGAAGAACTCTTCAAGGTACTGGTAGCTCATTGCAAGGAGTACGGCTACATTTTCCCGTCCAGCGAAATATATGACGGCCTTACGGCGGTGTATGATTACGGGCAACTCGGGGTTGAACTCAAGAACAATATCAAACAGTACTGGTGGAGCGCCATGACCAAGCTCAACGAGAACATCGTGGGGCTTGACGCAAGCATTTTCATGCACCCCAAGACCTGGGTGGCATCGGGACACGTGGCGGCATTCAACGACCCTCTCATAGACAACAAAGACTCAAAAAAGAGGTATCGCGCCGATGTTCTGATAGAAGAATATCTCTCGAAAATCGAGGAAAAGATAGAAAAAGAGGTGCAGAAGGGCCGCAAACGCTTCGGAGAGAACTTCGATGAGGCCAAGTTCCGTGAGACCAATCCCAATGTACTCAGGGAGAAGGCCCGTTATGATTCCGTACGCGCTCGTTTCGTGGCTGCGGAACAGGCAAATGACCTCGCGGAATACAGGCAGATAATTGAGGACTGCGGCATAGTCTGCCCCGTCAGCGGAACCAAGAACTGGACCGACGTGCGCCAGTTCAACCTTATGTTCTCGACCCAGTTCGGCTCGGTAAGCGATGACAGCAACAAGATTTACCTCAGGCCGGAGACCGCCCAGGGCATATTCGTGGACTATATAAACGTCCAGAAGACAGGCCGCATGAAGATACCTTTCGGTATTGCGCAGATAGGCAAGGCATTCCGCAATGAGGTTGTGGCACGCCAGTTTATCTTCCGCATGAGGGAGTTCGAGCAGATGGAGATGGAGTTCTTCGTCAGGCCCGGCACCGAAATGGAGTGGTTCCGCCACTGGAAGGAAAACCGCATGAAGTGGCACGTAAACCTCGGCATGGGCGAGAACAACTATCGTTTTCACGACCATGACAAACTCGCGCACTATGCCAATGCCGCGACGGACATAGAATTCCGTTTCCCCTTCGGATTCAAGGAGTTGGAGGGAATACACAGCCGTACGGACTTCGACCTTGGCAATCATCAGACACTGTCAGGCAAGAAACTCCAGTACTTCGAGCCGGAAACCAACGAGAGCTATGTGCCCTACTGTGTGGAGACATCCATAGGCGTGGACAGAATGTTCCTCGCGGTGCTGAGCCATGCGTACAAGCAGGAGCAGCTCGAAAACGGTGATACGAGGGTGGTACTCAGTCTTCCTCCTGCACTGGCTCCGGTCAAGGCTGCGGTTCTGCCTCTCATCAAAAAGGACGGGCTGCCGGAGTATGCGCAGAAGATTATGGACGACCTGAAGTACGATTTCTATTGTCAGTACGATGAGAAGGACAGCATAGGCAAGCGCTACCGCCGTCAGGACGCGATTGGAACGCCTTTCTGCATCACAGTGGACCACGAGACCCTGAACGACAATTGCGTGACCGTGCGCGACCGCGACACTATGGAGCAGGTGAGGGTGCCCGTGGCAGAACTCAAGGCTCTTATTGATAACAAGGTGAACCTCAATAAATTACTACGGAATCTATAGGAGACTCCGGGGGAAGAATCCGGGCGGAGCGTGGAACAGAGAGTCTTTAAAGCGCTCCGCTCAACGTCTAAGGATTACAGGCTTTTGACCATTGCGTTTTGAAGTATGTCCGTATAGGGAAAGGCTTGGTTCTTAGTATTTTGCGCCGCTGCAAGTCCGTGGGGCAAAGGGAATGGGCGCATCGGAGGGGCCGCTATCCCGAGAAAACTTGAGGGCAGCCGCTATAATCAAAATGTCGCGTTTGAAGGATTGACTGCAGCCACAGATATTTGTAGCCAGGAAAAAAGACATTCGAGCTTAGGCAAAAACTCACTTTCGGGTCGGGAAGTCGGTCATGCCACAGGGCAGGGAACAGTGAGAGATGTCGCTCGTTTCTGCGGTCCGTGGAGCAGGGCTCAGGAAGTGAAGTCACGTATTAAGCGCGCAACAGGCAGTCAGGAGTTCATGGAAGAACAATAACAAGATAAGAAGTAATGGAAAAGACTTTTGCGGATATAGGCAGGGTAGAGGCGGTGCGGCAGCTCTTTGAAGGGAGCGGCTACGCCCCCTTCAAAGAAACCCTCGCCACCCGGGGCGAGGGTCACGGCTCCGCCGTAGCTGCCGCCCGCCTCCTGCTCGAAGGCACTGACTTCAGCCTTGTCTACTGTCCCCTCAAACATCTCGGCTACAAGAGCGTAATCTCGGTTACAGGCCCGCTCTACGCCGACATGGCCCGACCCTCAACCCTGTCAGTAGTCCTCGGAATCTCCTCCAAACTCGACTTCCCTCAGATTAGCGAGCTGTGGAGCGGAATAGTCTATGCCGCAAAGGAACATGCCTACACCTCGCTCAATCTCGACCTTGTCCCCTCGCGCAATGGTCTTGCAATAAGCCTTTCCGCAAACGGATTCCGCAAAGAAGCCACCGAAACGGCTCGCAAGTCCCCTAAAACCAAGGACCTGATATGTGTGTCCGGCAGCCTTGGCGCGGCCTATCTCGGACAGCAGGTGCTCGAACGCCGGCCTAACGAGCTCGAAAGGTACAAGATGTTGGTAGCGGATTATCTGAAGCCAGAATTGGAGCCGCAGACGCTCGCGAAACTCGAAGAGGGAGGGATTGTCCCGTCCGAGGGTTTGTTTGTCTCTAACGGTCTTTCTGACGCCATTAAAAGACTGTGCAGGCGGACAGGCTTGGGAGCCAAGGTCTACGCGGAGAGAATCCCCTTTGAGGGCAACAGTTTCGAACTCGGCAGGGTTCTGGACATAGACCCTGTGTCGGCCGCGATGAACGGAGGCGACGACAACCGTCTGCTCTATGTGATAGACATCAATGACTACCAGCGTTTCAGGACAGATTTCCAGGTCTACGACATAATAGGACATCTGGCCCTTCCCGAGGCCGGAGAAGTACTCGTGACTCCCGACGGGATAGAGCACCGGATTACCGCGCCCGGCTGGCAGTAAAGGCAGGCGACTGGACTATTTCTGGGAGACCTTGTAGTCTATATTCATTCTCCTGAGCCCGTAGAGCATTTCGGAGTTGAGGTTCACGTGGAACTTCTTCGACGCGAAATCAACCTTGTAGCCCGTCTTCCTGTCGATAAGGTGTACGCTCAGGGGAATCTTGCCCTTGTTTTGCTTGAGCAGGTTCACAAGGCCCTTCCGCAAATCGCCGTTCAGCTTCTCCGTATCGATTACCATTTCGAAGCCGGACACGCGACTCTCACAGAGCGTGCCGAGCAGGGATATAGTCTTGACCTTGAACGTATAAGGCACATTTTTCGCCTTCTCGTCCTTCTGCTTTCCGGGGTAGACAGGATACCTCTGACAGACCTCGCCCTCCAGAAACAGCTGGTTATGAAGTTGCAGGAAGGGCAGAAACTTTTGATAATCACTCCCGAAGAAAGCGAATTCGTATTTGCCGTTGAAGTCCTCAAGGGTAATCTTGATTCCCGGAGAGCCGCTCTTGGTGGTCAGGGTCTTTACTTCCGAAATTATGCCCGCCACGCTGATTTTGCAGGCGGTTTTCTTCGCTTCCGCCTCATCTATCACTGACTGGAGATTGTTCAGTTCGCAGCTTACAAAGGTCTCTATCTCGAATCTGTGATGCTCGAGCGGGTGGGACGATAAATACATGCCCACGTAGTTCTTTTCCTCCTGCAACAGGGCCAGATTGTCCTCCTCACCGCTGAATACCGGGACCTGGGGCTTCTCTATCTCCATTTCCGTAACGTCCCCGAACAGCGAGAGGCTGGAATCCTCCTTGTCGGTCGTATACATTGTACCGTAGCGCAGGAGTTCGTCGATGAACTGTTCCCCGTTGGCGCAGGGCAGGAAATACTGCTGTCTCTTGTAGCCGAAGGAGTCTAAGGCACCGGAATATACGAGGGTCTCGAGCGAACGCCTGTTCAGGCATTTTGACATCCTTTCCACAAAGTCGTATATGTCCTTGAAGCGTCCGTTGGTCTCCCTCTCGTTTATGATAGCGGTCACCACGTTGTCTCCGAAACCCTTCATGCCTCCCATGCCGAAGCGTATGTCTCCCTGGGCATTTACGGAAAAACTCGCATCCGACTCGTTCACGTCGGGGTTCAGCACCCTGATTCCGGCCTTGCGGCAGTCGGCCATGATTTCCTTCAGCTCCGTCATATTGGAGAGGTTCTGGGTGAGGTTGGCCGCCTGGAACTCGGAGGGGTAGTGGGCTTTCAGCCATGCCGTCTGGTAACTTACCCAGGCATAGCAGGTTGCGTGGGACTTGTTGAAAGCATATTCTGCGAAAGACTCCCAATCATGCCATATCTTTTCGAGTACATTCCTGGGATGTCCGTTGGCAAGGGCGCCGTTGATAAATGACTCTTTCAGCGAGTCGAGCACTTTTTTCTGCTTCTTTCCCATGGCCTTGCGCAACTTGTCGGCCTTGCCCTTGGAGAAGCCGGCGAGTTTCTGGGAAAGTCTCATCACCTGCTCCTGGTACACCGTCACGCCGTAGGTCTCCTTCAGGTATTCTTCCATCTCCGGCAGGTCGTAATGTATCTTGGAAGGGTCCTTCTTGCCGGCCACGAAGTCAGGTATGTAGTCCATGGGCCCCGGTCGGTACAGGGCATTCATCGCTATGAGATCCTCAAAGCGTTCCGGCTGGAGCTTGATGAGCCACTCCTTCATTCCGGCGGATTCAAACTGGAAAACGCTCTTGGTGTCCCCCTTTGCGAATAGCTCATATACGGCAGGGTCGTGCAGGGTTATTTTCTCTATGTCTATATCCACGCCGAAGCGTTTTTTTACGAGATTGGTGCAGCGCTTGATGATGGAAAGGGTCTTGAGCCCGAGAAAATCCATCTTGAGCATACCCACGTCCTCGATTTTCGTTCCTTCGTACTGGCTTACCCACACTTCCTGTCCCGTGGCCTTGTCGACTCCGAGGGTAATAGGGATATAGTCGGTCAGATTTCCCCGGCCTATGATCATGGCGCAGGCATGGATGCCGGTCTGTCGTATGCAGCCTTCGAGCCTTACAGCGTATTCCAAAACTTCCCTGACGATAGGGTCGCCTTGCTCGTATTCGTCCTTGAGTGCCTTTATATATTTCAGACAGTTGGCCAGCGTGGGTTTGATTTTCTTTTCCTCGCCGTCCTCGCGCACGATGAACGCGCGGTCTGGAATCATCTTGGTGAGCCTGTTGGACTCGGGTATGGGCAGGGAATATATCCGCGCCATATCCTTCACGGCCAATTTGGCGGCCAAAGTGCCGAAGGTTATGACATGGGAGATATGGTCCGTACCGTAACGCTCACTGACATACTGGATTACCCTGTAGCGTCCTTCGTCGTCGAAGTCCACGTCTATATCGGGCATGGAGATGCGCTCGGGGTTGAGGAAACGCTCGAACAGCAGTCCGTAGCGTATAGGGTCGAGATTGGTGATACCGAGGCAATAGGCTACGCAGGAACCCGCCGCTGAGCCTCTTCCCGGTCCTACCGACACCCCGTTGCGGCGTCCCCAGTTGATGAAGTCCTGCACTATCAGGAAGTAATCCGGGAAACCCATGAAGGATATGGTCATGAGCTCGAAATGCAGCCTCTCTTTCAGTTCGTCGTCAAGCGTCTCGCCGTACCTGTCATGAGCTCCGAGATAGCTGAGGTGGCAGAGGTAGGCCACGGACTGGCAGAATTCTTCCCCGCGGTCGGTCTTGGAAATTACGTTTCCCTCCTTGTCCTTCTCTATTTCGTAGCGTCCGTTTTCTATTATATCGGCGTATTTGGCCAGGTGTGTGTCTATGTCTTTCAGGAATTCGGGGTCGATTTCGAACTTGGGCAGAACGTGGCCGCGGTCTATGCTGTAGCGCTCCACCTTGTCCAGGACCTCGAGAGTGTTGGCTATGGCTTCGGGATGGTCCGGAAAAAGTTCGGCCATCTGTTCCTCGCTCTTGAGAAACTCCTGCTGGGTGTATCTGAGCCTCTTCGGGTCATCTACCATTGAGTTGGTAGTCAGACAGATGAGCCTGTCATGAACGGGGCCGTCCTCCTCGTTCACGAAATGGACGTCATTGGTGGCCACGACCTTGACCCCGTGCTTCTGTGAAAGTTCGAAGATACGCTCCACGTACTCCTTCTGCTTTTCGTAGAGCTCTTTCGACAGTCCGTGAACCTTGGTCTCATGCAGCATGACTTCGAGGTAATAGTCCTCGCCGAATACCTTTTTGTGCCACTCTATGGCCTTGTCCACTGCCTTGTCATCTCCCGCCAGTATATTCCTCGGAATTTCTCCGGCCATACACGCGGAGCAGCATATCAGCCCCTCGTGGTACTCTTCCAGTAGTTCGTGACTGACCCTCGGCTTGTAATACATACCCTCGAGATGTCCTTTGGAGACGAGTTTGATGAGGTTTTTATAGCCCGTGCTGTTCTTCGCCAAAAGGATAAGGTGGTAGTAATGCCGGTGTTCCTGGTCGTGCAGGCGGTGGTCAAAGTGTCGGGTTACATAGACCTCGCAACCGAATATGGGCTTGACCGAAGGATATTTCTTTGAGACATCGAAGAAATCCTTTACTCCGTACATGTTGCCGTGGTCAGTTATAGCCAGTCCGGGCATCCCCAACTCTTCGGCCCTGGCGAAAAGCTTCCCGATGTCGCTCATCCCGTCAAGGATGGAATATTGTGTGTGAACGTGAAGATGAACAAAAGACATAAGACAAAATTACAAAATTCAGCCCTTGTTTCCCACCCGGACCGGGCAAAATCCTAAGAAAAATCAGGCGGCGTAAAAGATTGATACACAAATAGAAAGAAAAGACGTACCGAAAGTCGCCCAGGGACATCGGCAGGGGAAGCGAAATCTCCCGGACAGAGGGAGTTGGGACAAAAGAGAGGATGAGTCAAGTATCGGACTCACCCTCAAAAGGATATGGAAGAAAAATTATTTTCTGCTTTGACCTGGTCACCCCTGAGTCTTCTATTCGTGCATGTAATCCGCCTGCGCATTGGTGACAATCAGCACGCGGTCTTCGCCCTGCATGTAGGGTGCATCATATTGGAACGGGGTAATACGGTTGTCGAACTCACCGATGTATTCCGTCGTCCCGTCTGCCGGGCGGAACCACCATGCCTTTTTCTTCTCACCTTTGATTTTTGTCAGATCAATCTGCATCGGCCGGGCACTGTAGTTATATACCAGCAGGTAATCGTTCCCACGTGTCGCGATGAGCCGGTCGTACCTTTCACCGTTTTGTCCGGCAATGATTTCCTGGTCAGGCACACGCTCGAAATAAGGAAAGCGCAGCATCAGCTCTTTCAGGTATTTCATCTGGTTGAATCCTCCGTCGTCTAATGCCTCCGTCCAGCTCCTGACTGCGCCGTAAGCGGGTGCATATCCGGGACGATAGAATTGCATAATGGAATTGTGTCCGTAGGTATGCCCGCACGCACCGGCAAAGACAGACCAGTAGGCATAACGGCGAATATCATCCGCCTTCCAACGCGGTTCGGCAGGATTGTGCAGCCCGTGGGGAATGTCTTCATAACTGGGCTCACCGTCCAGTACCGGCTTAAGCGGCCTATAGGCAAGACTGGCTTCCACATACCGCCAGTTATCTTCTGCTTCATTGCTGTCCAACAGGTTGTCCCCGTCACCCCTACGTTGGCCGTAACGCCTGTGTCCACTTTGGAACATATTGAAATCCAGCCAATCGGAACTGTTGAACCACGTGGCGGACATTGTTCGCCCGAAAGGGTGGAAGGTCATTATATGGTCGGGATCGGCGGTACGTATGGTGGTTGCCAATGTTTCCCATACCTCTCTTTTTATATCTCCGCGTGTGTCACCCCCGATAATCCATACGATGTTCGGAGAACTTTTGTAGCGTTCGCCGAGGAATGTGCCGTACTGTTGTGCCTGTTCTTCATCCATCAGGCCATTTCGCACCAGTCCGCCCCAAATGCACACCATACCTATGTATATCCCCTTGCTTTCGGCAGTGCGGACAATGTAGTCTATATGATCCCAGTATCCATACGTTCCTTCACGGTCAATGCGGCTGAAATCAAATCCGTCCGGCATAGACGACTGCCCGTAGATATTAGTGGCAGGCACATCATTGACAACCTGTATCAGCACCACGTTGTATCCGGCAAGGCTGCAACGTTCCAAGTAGTAAGCCACCTCATCACGGTTAAGCCGTTCGGGCATCAGCCATCCCGTGTTGCCCAACCAGAAGAAAGGCGTCCCGTTTTCGTGCATCAGGTAACGTCCGTTTTCGGACACTTTCAGTTTTCCGTTCTCCCACGGCAGTTCCGCAAAGGCGGCATTTACAACCGACAGGCAAGCGGCCGCCACACACATCAGTTTTTGTAATAAATTGTTCATTCCGGATTGTTTTTTATTCATAATGAGTCAGATATAAATATATACACGACATTTGTCTTAACCAAATTCTTTTCCGGAAATCCATGTCAGGAAAGGGCAGGCTGAAAGTCACGCGGGCTCTGCGACAGGCTAAGCGAAATCTCTGCCGGGTGGACATTTAGGGTGACGAAATGTCCAGGTGACCAAAATCTCAATAACTGCGGGTAAAGACAAAAAGAGAGGGTGAGTCAAGTATCGGACTCACCCTCAAAAGGATATGGAAGAAAAATTATTTCTTGGCAGAACTCTTCTGCTTTCCCTTTGTTACCCTGCGCATGGCGGGAGTAGCCATAGTCACATCGTACATGATAGGCGTAGCAATCATTATTGATGCGTAGGTACCTATCGCGATACCGATGCAGAGGGCAACCGAAAGACCTCTGATAGACTCACCGCCGAAGAGTGCTATCGCAAGCATGGGCAGGATGGTCGAAGCGGAGGTGTTGATCGTTCGGGTGAGGGTTGCGTTCAGCGACTTGTTGACGTTCACCTTGAAGTCCTGGCTGGGGTGCAGCTTGAGATTCTCACGGATTCGGTCGAAGATTACCACAACGTCGTTGATTGAGTAACCGATAATCGTCAGAACGGCCGCGATGAAAGTCTGGTCAACATCGAGGTTGAACGGCAGAATTCCGGTAAACATAGAGAAGAAGCCTATGACTATCACCGTTGTATGCGCAAGAGCCACAACGCCTCCGAGACCCCAGGTCCAGCCCTTGAACCTTATGGCGATGTACGCGAAGATTACGATAAGGGCAAGGAAGATTGAGATAATCGCGTTCCTCTTTATATCATTGGCTATGGATGCTCCGACCTTGTCGGAAGATATTATACCGTTGGGATTCTCGAGGGTAGAGGTGAATTCCGAGAAACTGAGGTCGTCCAGATAGAAGCCGTGGAGGGCTTCATAGAGCATGTGCTCAATTTCGCTGTCAACTTCCGCAGACTCGTCGTTTACCTTGTATGAAGTTGTTATCTTCATCTGGCTGTCGCCACCGAACTGCTTGACCTCCACGGAAGCGCGTGCATTATTGTCATCCTCATCGGATGCAAGTTCGAATACCCTGTTGGTAGCTTCCCTGATATCCTCTGCAACTACGGGCTGGTCGAAGCGTACAACGTAGGTGCGTCCGCCGGTGAAGTCCACACCGTAGGTGAAGCCCTTGAAAAGCATGGAAGCGATGCACAGCACAACCACTATTCCGGAGATGGTGTAAGACCACTTGCGTCCGCCGAGGAAGTTGGCCTTGGTGTTCTTGAGGAAGTTCCTGGTCAGCTTGGTCTCGAAGGTGATGTTCTTGCCTGCCTTCAGCCTGTCATCAATGAGCATGCGGGAGATGAAGATTGAGGTAAGCACGGAGGTGATGATACCGATAATCAGGGTGGTAGCGAAGCCCTTGATAGGACCGGAACCGAAGAAGAACAGTACCAGACCGGTGAGGAGCGTGGTCACCTGACCGTCGATAATGGCGGAGTAGGCGTTGGAATAACCGTCCTCTACGGCCTTGCTGAGACCCTTGCCGGCCCTGAGCTCTTCCTTGACGCGCTCGTAGATAATCACGTTCGCATCGATTGCCATACCCATGGTCAGCACGAGACCGGCGATACCGGGCAGCGTGAGCACGGCTCCGAATGCCGAGAGTGTACCCATGAGCAGCACCACGTTGGTCAGCAATGCCACGTCAGCCACAAGACCTGCGCCCTTGTAGAAGAATACCATGTAAAGCAGGACGAGCACGAAGGCAATCACGAAGGAAATGAATCCTGAGCGTATTGACTGGGCTCCGAGCGTAGGTCCTACTACCTGCTCCTGGATAATGGTGGCAGGTGCGGGCAGTTTACCCGACTTGAGCACGTTGGTAAGGTCAGTCGCCTCCTCTATGGTGAAGTTGCCGGTGATTGAAGACTGTCCTCCGGAGATTTCGGACTGTACGTTAGGATATGAATATACGGTGCCGTCAAGCACGATAGCTATCTGGCGGCCTATGTTGTCGCGGGTCAGGCGGGCCCATACATTGGCGCCCTCCGCGTTCATGGTCATGGAAACGCTGGGTTCTCCGCCGCGGCTGTTGTTGTATTCCACGCGGGCATCGGTTACGACGCTGCCGTCGAGAGGAGCCTTGCCGTCACGCGAAGATGCCCTGATAGCCACGAGCTCATATACATTGCTTCCCTGTACGTATGAAGAGGGGTTCACTGTCCACATGGCGCGGAACTCGGGAGGGAAGATGGCTGCGACCTCGGGCATTTGCAGATACCTGTTCACAAGGGCGGTGTCGGCTGCGGCCGCGAAGCCTATGCAGGCATTGTCACGGAAGCCTGAGGGAGTCAGGACTGCGAACAGAGGGTTGGCGGCACGGAAAGCCTCGTAAGCGGCCTCGTCGGAGACGAGCTCCTGGGCTGCGATTTCCTCGGCAACGATATCACTGCCTTCAACGCTCTCCGCAGTCTCTACGGGCGCGGTAGCCGCGGTGCTGTCCTCGCTTTCAAGAAGCTGGGCGAGAAGGGCATTTGCCTCTTCGAGATAAGTGTAGATTTCCTGGCTGTAATACGTGGTCCAGAACTCGAGGGAAGCGGTTCCCTGGAGCAGCTTGCGCACACGTTCGGGCTCCTTCACGCCGGGAAGCTCCACAAGGATGCGGCCGGTGTTGCCCAATCTCTGGATAGAAGGCTGGGTAACGCCGAAACGGTCGATACGGTTGCGAAGCACGTTGAAGGAGTTGGAAACTGCGCTCTCGGCTTCACGCTGGATTACGCTGATTACTTCCTCGTTCGATGATTCGGGACGGATACGGTCGCGCATCTCGTAGGTGCCGAACAGTTGTGAGAGCCTTACTCCTCCGGAAGTCTCTTCCCATGCCTCGGCAAAGAGGGTGATGAAGTCGGACTGGGAGTTCACGCTGCGCTCCTTGGCAAGAGCGATAGCCCTCTGGAATTCGGGTGTGGTATTGTTGTCAGCCAGGGCCCTGACAAGGTCTTCCAGCTGCACCTGCAGCGTTACGTTCATACCTCCCTTCAGGTCGAGACCGAGGTTGATTTCCTGATTCTGCACATCCTTGAACGTGTAGCCGAAATAGATTTTTTCGGATGAAATGGAGTCAGTGTAGCGCAGGGTCTCCAATTTCCGGATGGAGTCAATGTAATATGCGCGGTCCATTTCGGGGATTTCTGCAAAAGCGGCAGATCTCTGGAAATTTTCTACAGCCTGGTCCGCCCGCTTGTCAGCCTTCCTGTTTTGAATGCTGCTCACGAGCGTGAAGGAAAGCTGCCAGAAACAAGCTACCACAAGGCAGATGAACACAAATCTGATAGCACCTTTATTTTGCATAATTCGTAAGAGTATGATTATTTATTAAAATTTTCCAAAAATAGTTTGCAAAGTTAGTATTTTTCTACTAACAAAGAAATTTTGATACCCTTGAACTGAATATGGTGTGCCTGTTCATAAAGAAGCAGGTCAAAAGTTCACAAACTGCCGTGGCCGGCGGGGGCGGGTTCAGCCCTGACAGGAGCTTTGACCTTGCGGACTGCCTCCGTTGTGTATGAAGGGCTTTACGGTGGAAACTGACGCTTTCCGTCTGTTCCGACAGCACCGGCCCATATCTGCTCAAACCACGCCAATCTCCTGAATGATTGCGTCTTGGACCCGTATATACGCTATTTGCGGGGCGTAGAAGAAGTCATGCTCTTTTTGTATATTTGTAAAACTCTAAAACTGATGATTATGACAACCGTTATTATTCTTATCATAGTTGGTATACTGCTCATGGCAGTCGAATTCCTGCTTGTGCCCGGAGTCGGCATTGCAGGAATTTTCAGTTTTCTCTGTCTCGGAGCTGCCTGCTGGCTCGCATTCGACGTGGGAGGAGGCGCGCTGGGATGGCCCGTAATGGCAGTCGTTACGCTTCTTCTGGTAATTACGACAATACTGATTCTCCGTGCCAAAACATGGAAGCGTTTCGAACTCGGCACCGATGTGAGTTCAAAGGTAAACGAGGAGTCATCCCTCGTGAAGCCCGGCGACCGCGGAGTGGCCAAGACCCGTCTTGCTCCCATGGGCACCGGAAGCTTCGCGGCGGTCACCTGTGAGGTGAAATCCCACGATAACGGACTCGTGGCGCCCGGCACAGCCATAGAAGTGGTGGCTGTTGAGGATAATCAAGTGTATGTCAAGCCGATAGATGTAGAGAAAGAGTAGAGAAACTCTTGATGTAACAAAAAAGTTACAAAAAGAAAATCTTTAAGAGTTAAAAATACTTTGCTGTAACAAGCATGTTTTAAATACAGAATTTCAATAAAATACTAAAGCGAACCGGGAAAGAGGCGGATTCGGCTGTCGCTCGGTTCAAAAATCCAAAATCTTAACTTTTTTCAAAATGGATACAATTCTTTTAGCGGGGTTAGTAGTTGTCATCCTCATTATTATCCTCTGGTTTTTCCCGGTGGCCCTTTGGTTTCAGGCCATACTTTCCGGTGTCTACGTGTCGCTGCTCCAACTCCTGCTCATGCGTTGGAGGGGAGTCAATCCCAGAACCATAGTCATTGCCTTGATTACGGGCACCAAGGCCGGTCTTACTCTCAAGGCCAACGAACTCGAGGCCCATTATTTGGCGAAGGGCAACGTGACCAAGGTGGTAATGGCGTTGATTTCTGCCAACAAGGCCAACATAACCCTCAGTTTCCAGATGGCATCCGCCATTGACCTTGCGGGTCGTGACGTGCTTGAGGCCGTGCAGATGTCGGTAAATCCCAAGGTTATCAACACTCCTCCGGTGACGGCAGTGGCCAAAGACGGAATACAGCTTATAGCCAAGGCCAGGGTGACTGTCCGCGCAAATATCAAGCAGCTCGTCGGCGGCGCCGGTGAGGAAACCATACTTGCGAGGGTCGGCGAGGGCATAGTCAGCAGCATAGGTTCGTCGGAGAGCCACAAATCCGTGCTCGAGAATCCCGACAGCATTTCCAAGCTCGTACTCCACAAGGGTCTTGACGCCGGAACTGCCTACGAGATACTCTCGATAGACATAGCCGACATCGACGTGGGCAAGAATATCGGTGCCGTGCTGCAGATTGACCAGGCGGATGCTGACAAGAACATAGCCCAGGCCCGTGCGGAGGAGCGCCGCGCAATGGCCGTGGCCCTCGAACAGGAGATGAAAGCAAAGGCCCAGGAAGCCCGGGCCAAAGTAATCGAAGCTGAAGCTCAAGTTCCCCTCGCAATGGCCGAGGCGTTCAGGAGCGGCAATCTCGGCATTATGGATTACTACAGGATGAAGAACATCCAGGCTGATACCAGCATGAGGGAGAACATAGCGAAGTAGGCTGACGTCCTATCTGAAACGTCCGCTGTCCTTCAGCATTCCGTATATTTCCGCATTCATTCCGGACAGGTCTTTGAGACTGTTTACGTCGATATGGATGCGGAATCTCCATTTGTGGTTGGGGTCTGCGGGTTCGTTGATACGCTCGCTGTTCCTGTCCTTGCGCCTTACGGCCGGGTCGATTGCCAGCCAGTCCTGAATGGGGAAAATCGCAAGCATGGAGGGCGAGTTCAGGAACTCCCTGAGAACGTTCTTCACCTCCCACGGCTCGGGGTCATTCTGGAACTGCATACGCAGAGTCTCCATATCGTGGCTCGAAGTGGCGCAGACGCTGAGGTACTTCCAGTCGCCTTCGTGCTCGATGCCCCTCATCTTGAGAGAGAGTATGCGTTGGCGGTCCATGACTCCCGGCACACATGAAGGCACCATTCCGAGGTCTTCCCCGCAGGCGAGCATTCCGGTTGCGGCAAGGAGTTCGGGCAGTTTCTTCTCGGCATTGCGCGCCCAGAAATCATTGTGGCGATGGTAGAAGAAGTCGTTGTATAGGGCGCCGAACCTCTCCTGCTGCCACTGGGGCAGATTCTGCGAGGCGGGGGCAATGAGGGGCTGGTACATCCCGTGGTGGCGGGGGTCCTCATGGAAAAGCCCTTCTATGGGCAGTTGCATCTCGAAGATTTCGGAGGCCGAATAGGGGAGGGCGGGATTGAAATGTCCGTCCATGCCGGTGTGGTTTCCCACCGGGATTTCCCAAATGCGGAAGAAGCCGAGAATGTGGTCTATGCGGTAAGCGTCGAAATAGCGCGCCATGTGCCTCAGACGGGCCTTCCACCAGGCGTAGTTGTCCTTGGCCATCTCTTCCCAGTTGTAGGTGGGGAAGCCCCAGTTCTGGCCGTCACGGCTAAAATAGTCGGGCGGTGCTCCGGCAGTGGAGTCGAGGTTGAAGAGTTCGGGGTGGCAGTGGGCGTCGGCGCTGTCCGCACTTATGCCTATGGGCAGGTCACCCTTGAAGGAAATGCCCTTGGACCTGGCATACTTCACCACGGCGGAGAACTGTTTGTCGAGATGATACTGCATCCAGTAGTAGTAGGACGGCTCAAAACCGTCTCTTTCCGCGCAGAAAATGGCGTACTCCTCAAGCCAGAATTCGTTCTCCTTGACGAAGCGCTTGTAAGACGGGCCTCTCATGTCCCTCTCTCCCCGGCGGGCAAAGGCCTTGCGTATATATCCCATCTTGGCGCTGAAGACCCTCGGCCAGTCGATTTCCGGCAGGTTGTTGAGTTCCTGCTGGAGTTTGGTGTACTTCACTCCGGGCCAGATACCCAGGGCTTTGAGATCCATGTAGATAGGGTGCAGGGCAAAGGCCGATACCGGGCTGTAGGGATAGGAATCCTTCCATTCGCCCCTACGGGTGGTGTCATTTACGGGAAGAAGCTGGATTATGCACTGTCCTGTGGACGCAGCCCAGTCCACGACCGGCTTGAGGTCCTTGAACTCGCCTATTCCGAAGTCATCTTCGCTACGTAGCGCAAATACCGGAACCACAGTGCCGGCTCCCTTGAATCCGGGTTGGTCGAACATCTCAGCCTGATGCTTGCGGTTGAAGTGGCATCCGGGGATGGGGCAGTCTATCCACTTGTCCTCGATAACCCTGGCGGGCTTGGAACAGTGGTTGCTCCATTCCACTCTTGAGACAAGGCCGTTGTACATGACGGCATAGCCGTACTCCTGCAGGTCCTCTTTGGTACATTTGTCCACGGTGACGGTCCAGATTCCTCCGTCTTCCCAGTTCATGGGATAGCGCCTGCCCTTCAGGAACAGGGTCAGGCTCTCGTTCCACCGTGTCATGTATTCAATCCTGAACGTAATTTTCATTGAATCTTGGATTTATTTACGTCGAAAAAGGTTAAATCTTGCGGCCCCAAATATCTGAAAAATATTCGATGCCGCAAGACCTGCTACGTACTATTCGATAGATTTGAAAGAAATTGCGAATCCTCCGCCTGGAGCCATTCTTATTTTCAGTTTGTCCTTTGCCGTTACCTTCCTGCTTGAAACGGTGTAGGCCTGGGGGTTGGTCAGGTAGTGAGCGTCAGGGGCGTCGGTGTAAATTTGGGCGGTGAACTTGCCGCTCCCGAGGAAATCGAGGCTGATTTCCACTTCTCGGGCATTCTCGTCGGTCACTCCTCCGCAGAACCACTGTCCCTTGTCCTTTGACTTTCTCGCCACTACGATGTAGTCGCCGGGTTCGGCAAGCAGATAGCGGCTTTCGCTCCAGTCCACAGCCACGTCCTTGATGAACTGGAAAGCGTCCATGAACTGCGAGTAGTGCTCGGGAGTGTCGGCGGCCATTTGTAGGGGAGAGTACATGGTGAGGTAGAGTCCGAGCTGGTTGGCTATGGTGGCGTTTACGTGAGAGTCGTTACCGCACCACTCCTTGAGATTCTGCTCGAAGATTCCGGGCGTAAAGTCCATGGGACCGCCGTTGAGACGGGTGAAGGGGAGTATGGTCACGTGCTTGGGAGAAGTGCCTCCGAAAGCCTGATATTCGGTACCACGGGCGGATTCGTTGCCGATGAGATTGGGATAGGTCCTGCAGAGTCCGGTAGGACGCACGGCCTCGTGGGCATTGACCATGATTTTATAGTCGGCGGCCTTCTTTACTGCGTAGAGATAGTGGTTGACCATCCACTGGCCGTAGTGGTATTCTCCCCGGGGCAGGATGTCGCCCACATAGCCGGACTTCACGGAACTGTAGCCGTACTTGTTCATCAGGCTGTAGGCCGCGTCCATGTGTCTCTCGTAGTTGCGGACGGAGCTCGAGGTCTCATGGTGCATGATCAGTTCTATGCCCTTGGAGTGGGCGTATTCGTTGAGGGCATCGATGTCGAAGTCCGGATAGGGTGTCACGAAGTCGAACACGAAGTCCTTGCTGCAGTTGGCCCAATCTTCCCAGCCTATGTTCCAGCCCTCCACGAGAAGGGCGTCAAAGCCGTGTTCCGAGGCGAAGTCTATGTACTCCCTTACCCTTTCGTTATTGGCGGAGTGCCTTCCGTTGGGCGTGGCGTTGGCATAGTCGAAGGAATCGAGCTTGACCGAGGGTACATCCGTGTAGCTCCAACTGCCGTAGCCGGCTATCATCTCCCACCATACCCCCATGTACTTGACGGGATGTATCCAACTGGTGTCGTCGTAGGCGCAGGGCTCGTTGAGGTTCAGCACGAGGCGGCTTGCGAGCTGCTCCACTGCGGATTCGGCCACCTGCACCGTCCTCCAGGGAGTGTTGCAGGGAGTCTGCATATAGCCTTTCCAGCCTTGGGCATCAGGGGTTAGCCAGGAGCGGAGCACATGGGTCTGTCCGTCCACAAGAAGGTGCATACAGGGATAGTCCACCAGGGCGGCCTCATGAATGTTGATGTAGAGTCCGTCGTCGCTCTTCATCTGCAGGGAGGTCTGGACTCCTGAGGTACTGAACAGGGTCTGTGAACTGTTACCCACAACCTGCTCCTTGAAACGGGAGCTGATTTCGGACAGGCGGCACTCGCCGTACTCGTATTCCTGGGTGTCGTAGTCCCCCGGAATCCACCAGCTGAAGTGGTCGCCTGCCATGGCGAACTCGGTCAGTTCTTCCTTGATTACGAAGTAGACCAGGGGCTGGTAGTCGGGGAATTCGTATCTGAAACCGAGACCGTCGTCAAAGAGGCGGAAACGCACGTTCATGAGCCTGCCGCTGTCCTTCTGGCGCAGGCACACGAGCAGTTCGTTGTAGTGGTTCCGTATCTGCGATTCCTCGCCCCATACGGGTTCCCATACCTCGTCGAAGCTGCTTTGCTGCGTGTCCGTGAGTTCGAAGCCGGTAGCGAGGGAATATGCGGGCTTACGGTCGGTCTTGGTGATGACCTCGCCTTCGATTCTGAGGTCCTCGGCCTTCACCGTACCCCTGAGTTCGAAGCCGAGCAGACTGGGGAGTACCACGTCCTTGCCCTTGTGGCTCAGGGCATACCTTGCCGTTCCGTTCTCGTCGAGATAGAAGGAAAGTTCGAGATTGCCGTCAGGCGACTTGAGTCCTGTCAAAGGTTCTGCGGCCCCGCAGAATGCCGAGAAAACTGAGGCCGCGATGAGGGTTGAAATTAGCTTTTTCATCTGAAATCTACTACTATGGCGGTTTTTGCCGGTACTGTGTAATTGTCGGGGTTGAAAGTCTCGCCGCTCAGGACTTCACGGCCTTCGGAGCCAAGGCGTCCGGTAAATTCGGCGTAGTCGTCCCAGGGCAGGCGGCGGGGAGAGTCATTATTGTTGATATAAACGAAAACGCTCTCGGTGTCGGTATACCTGAAGTAGGCGTAGGTGTTGTCCCTGCTCAGGAAATGCAGGGTCTTGCCGTTGTGGATTGCTTCCGAGCCCTTTCTCCAGTTGAGCAGGGTGCTCACATAATCGTGCATATCGCTCTTTACCGGGTCTTTCTCCCAGTCGAGGGGGAAGTCCACCCTCAGGCCTCCATGGCCCTGGGAGCGGTCACGGGATACGACCATAAGCTCGTCCCCCGAGAAAATCTGGGGGTAGCCGCGGAGCGTGGCCATGAGGGTCATCACTATTTTGACCTTGTCAGGGTCGGCTCCGACTATGTCGGCTATGCGGTCGGTGTCGTGGTTGCCGGGGAATATCATCATGTTCATGGGATTGGCGTAGTACTGGTCGTTGGCCATGGAGTTGTAGACCTTGGTTATGCCCTCGTCCCAGTGTTCACGCCCCGCATTGATTCCCGCGCAGATGGCGTTGAGCAGGGGGAAGTCCATGATTGAAGGCAGGTTGGAGTCGAAGCCGTCGCGGTTGGGGTTGTCGTCCTGCCAGTAGGCCACTTCAGGAACGTTGCCGGACCAGACCTCGCCCACTATGTTGAGGCCTGGATATTCT
Organism: uncultured Muribaculaceae bacterium; assembly: GCA_964569595.1. Lineage (GTDB taxonomy): Bacteria > Bacteroidota > Bacteroidia > Bacteroidales > UBA932 > Cryptobacteroides. The sequence continues at coordinate 1,780 of CAZMTY010000001.1, read as the reverse complement.
TCCATGACGGCCGCGCACCACTCGGACATGGGATATTTCTCGTTGTAGGGATAGGTGTCCACGCGGAAGCCGTCAAGGTCGGCCCACTCTGTCCACCACATTGCCCACTGCTTGAAATACTGCAGCACGTATGGATTGTCGAGATTCATGTCCACCATGGAGGTGTCGAACCATCCGCCTACCATGTTCTCCCTGTCGAGCTCGGAGCAGTAAGGGTCATTCTGGGCGGAGAAAGCGCAGTTGGAGTGGGTATATTCGGGCCACTGATGAACCCAGTCCTCGAAGGGCAGGTCCTTCATCCACCAGTGCATGTCGCCGCAATGGTTGGTGACCACGTCCATTATGACCTTGATTCCGCGTGCGTGTGCCTCTCTTACGAACTCGCGGTACTTGCGGTTGCTGCCGAAACGCGGGTCGATATTGTAGTAATCAGTGCAGGCGTAGCCGTGATAGGACGAAACCGGCTCGTTGTCCTCGAGCAGGGGAGTGCACCATATCGCCGTAAAGCCCGCATCGGCTATATAATCGAGCTGGTCTATGATGCCCTGGATGTCGCCGCCATGGCGTCCGAAAAAGGCCTGATAGTCGGCTTTCTCTATAGTGTGGCAGCTGTTGTCGTTGTCGGGGTCGCCGTTGACGAAGCGGTCAGGCATGATGAGATAGATTGCATCCGCATTGCCGAAGCCCTGACGCCCGGCCGAGCCCTCGCGCCGGGGGAAGATGCTGTAGCCCTTCCTGATGCTTTTGCCGTCTTTGCTGAAAACGAGGGTATACTCTCCGGGCTTTGCCGAGGGAGCCAGATCTATGTCTACAAAGAGATAATTCGGGCTTTCGGCCTTGTGGACTCCTGCCACGCTTACGCCCTTGCCGCCCTCAATGCTGACCTCATATTCTCCTATGCCTTCGCCCTGCACGAGCAGCTGGAGTCCGGTTTTCATTCCAGTCCACCAGCAGGGGGGCTCGATGCGGCTGACAAGGTCGCTCTCCGAACTGATGCTCCACGCCCAGGGGGCCTCGAGTTGTACGCTTACAGTCACGCTGTCGTTACCGTTGCTGCGGCGGAACACTATGGTATTCCCCTCGGTAGAGAGGAGTTCAAAACTGCCTTCTCCGGCATTCAGGGCAGGGTGACTGTGCTTCATGGAGCTCAGATAACAGTAGAAATCTGTCACGGCGTTGGTCTTCCAGTCGGGAATGGGGTCCTTCTCGAAGAACTCGAAGCTGTGGTCGTAGCCTATTTCCTGTCCCGTGTAAATGAGGGGCTGGGTATTGGGCAGGGTCCAGCAGAGTACGGTCATGGCCTTCCACGCGTCGCCCATCCTCTCGAACTCGGTTCCGGCCCAGGAGTTCTCGTCATGGTTGGAAGTGAAGGCAAGCCTCAAGGCATCCGCAGGATATTCCCTTGCGTTCCAGTCGAGATAGGCCGCGAGACTGTCGGCATTGGCCTTGCCCTGGGCGATGTCGTTCAGAAGATGATGCATTTTCCAGGAGTAGGTGGCATCGAAGCCGGCCTCGTGCAGCCAGGGCTCCTCTCCCTCGGCGAGGAAGTAGAGGTCGCCGTATTCGCTGCGGAGTTTGGATATGACGTCGGTCCAGAAGTCCTGGGGTACCAGGGAGGCCATGTCGCAGCGGAAGCCGTCAATGCCGCGGTCAAACCAGAAACGCATGCACTTTTCCATTTCGACGCGCAACTCCGCATTGTCGTAGTTCAGCTTGGCGATGTCGGTCCAGTCGTATTCCACTATGGTATTGCCGTTCTCGTCGCGCACATACCAGTCGG